>CAMBWG010000380.1 GCA_945871415.1 uncultured Desulfovibrio sp. | reverse complement strand
AGCAGCGACCGAATGGCGGCCGCAGGCCGTGCCCGTTGCGACGAAGGAAGCTACGAGCATCGGCAGCAGAGATGAGGGGTTCCCCTCCCCCCAAAAAGAGTCACCAACCAGCCTAAAATTCCAGACTGCCGGGCGTGCGGGGGAAGGGGATCACATCGCGGATATTGGCGATGCCGGTAAGCAGCATCAGCAGGCGCTCGAAGCCGAGGCCGAAACCTGCATGGGGCACGCTGCCGAAGCGCCGCAGATCCAGATACCACCAGTAATCCTCGGGATTTTGTCCCAGTTCCTCAATGCGGGCCGTCAGTTTTTGCAAATCGTCTTCGCGCTGGGAACCGCCAATCAGCTCGCCGATGCGCGGTACGAGCATATCCGTAGCGGCAACGGTACGGCCGTCATCGTTGGCCTTCATGTAGAAGGCCTTGATTTCCCGGGGATAGTCGTAGACGAACACAGGCCGCTTGAAATGCTCTTCGGCGAGATAGCGTTCGTGCTCTGTCTGCAAGTCCGTGCCGAAGGCAACGGGGTAGGCAAAATCCTTGCCGGATTTTTGAAGAATCTCGACGGCCTCGGCATAGGAAACCCGCGCAAAGGGCTGCGCGAGCATATCCAGCAGCCGCTGATGCAGGCCCTTGTCCACAAAGGCATCGAAGAGCTTGATATCGGCCTCGCAATGCGTCAGGGCATGATCGAGCACATGACGGGTCAGGCTCTCGCCAAGCTCCATGATGTCTTCGAGATCGGCAAAGGCCATCTCCGGCTCAATCATCCAGAATTCGGCGGCATGGCGCGGCGTGTTGGAATTTTCAGCACGGAAGGTCGGGCCGAAGGTATAGACGCGCCCCAGCCCCAGCGCCAGCGCTTCGGCTTCCAGCTGCCCGGAAACCGTCAGGTGCGCCGGACGACCGAAAAAGTCCTCGGCGGCGCTGGCCGCGCCGGGGGCCAGCGTGGTGACGCGAAACATCTCGCCCGCGCCCTCACAGTCGGAGCCCGTTAAAATGGGCGTATGCACCCAGGTAAAGCGCCGCTGATGGAAAAAGTCATGGACCGCCCGGGCGGCCTCGCCGCGCAGACGAAAAGCCGCGCCGTACTTGTTGGTACGGGCGCGCAAATGCGCGATGGTACGCAAGAATTCGTCGGAATGACGTTTTTTCTGGAGAGGAAAGCGCTCGGGATCAGCCGTGCCGAAAACGCGAATCTCGGCGGCACGCAGTTCCCACGCCTGCCCCTTGCCCGGCGAAGGCACCAGTTCGCCGGTGACGGCAAGGGAAGCGCCGGTGGAGGCATCGCCGAGCGCGGCATGAGCGGGAGTGCCCTCGTCAACGATACATTGCAGGTTCGCGAGGCAGGAGCCGTCGTTAAGCTCCACAAAACAAAAACCCTTGGCATCGCGCCGGGTGCGTATCCAGCCGCAAACGGTAAGGGAGGTCTGAGGCTGGGCGGAAGCCAGCGCATCGACAATGAGCGTGCGTTGCATGGGGATTCCTTTCTGATAACGGGCGGGACAAAACCGCCCTGTTTGCATGAGCGCCAGCGTAAGGGCAAGAGGGGGGCTCTGTCCAGCGGGGCTCCTTGGCTTTTGGCAGGAAGTCCAGTAAAGTTCAGTTCCACGAACAATCCCCCTTTACCGCTGCAAAAAACTTTTCCTTTCAGAAGCCCGGACGGAAGAATGATATAACGCTATCGGTCGTCCTGCCGCACCGGACCAGAGCATTCAATTTGAAATGCTTCGCATTTCAAATTATACGGCCTGTCGTTTCGCGGAAAAAACGTGTTTTTCCGCCCACTTCGGGCCGGGCGGCGCTGTGCCGCCGCCTCGCGTTTCTCCTTTTTCAAAGTTGAAACGCTTTAGTTCTTTACAGCATAAGGAGAACTGCCATGAAAATACTGCGTGTTGCGGCTGTGGTTGCCCTGCTGGCGAGCCTGTCCGCGCCTGTCGGCGCGGCCGAAGCCGCCCGTCAGACCGCCATCCCGGACAAGCCGGCCAAAAGTGATGCGCTGGTGACGCCCATCAACGTGGAGCTGGAAGGAACGGACAGCATCGGCGCACGCCTCGGCATGCGCCTGAAAGAACGCTTCAACCAGAGTAATCTGTTCCGGCTTATGGAAGCCAATGAACGCAAGATGCGCGTTCTGGTAAGCACCCGCTCCGAATTTCCCGAGCGCCCCAACGTGGGGTCGGTCTACTCCATCTGCTGGGTCTTTACCGAACGTGACGATCTGCTGAGCTTCCTGCTGGCGCGCGAACTGGGCACCGTCAATTATGAAGACGTGGACGCGCTGGCCGACAAAATTGTGGAACGCTCCGACGGCATCGCCGTCAAGTACCGCAATCTCTGGAAGTAAACGCCCATGCGCCTGACGTTCAGAGGGCCGGTGCTGCTGAGCGGCGGCGGCTGCGAACTGGGGCGACTGCTGGCGGCGGCCCTGCGGGCGGAAGGCGCGCAAACCTGCTCCGATTGCCGCAGCGAGGAGGGGCGCGCCGCCTGCGAGGCCGAAGGGCTTACGGTTCTGCCGCCGGATTCGGACATGACGCCGGAAGGCCTGCCGGGACGCTGCCGGACCGTCTGCGGCGCGTACCCCGCCCATTTTGTGGATTTGCGCCATTCTCGCCGGGAAGTCCTGCTGGCGGGAGCCGCGCCGGAAGAGCTGGACCGCTGGGCCGCGGAGGACATGGCCGATCGGGCGCGTACGCTGCGAGCAGTGACGCGCGCCATGCTGGGCGGACGTTTCGGGCGCTGCGTCTTTGTCTCCTCGGCCGCGACGGAACGGCCCGCGCCGGGACAGACCCTCTATGCCGCAGCCAAAGCGGCGGGCGAAGCCCTGTTTCGCGGTACGGGCATTGAACTGGCGGGCAAGGGTATCACAACCTGCGCCGCCCGTCTGCCCTGGCTTGCTCTGGGGCGCGGACGCGTCTTTCTGGAAAACCACGCAACAGAAGCACAACGCGCCATGCCCGCAGGCAA
>CAMBWG010000379.1 GCA_945871415.1 uncultured Desulfovibrio sp. | reverse complement strand
CTGCGGCAATCCCGGGCTCGGACAGGGAACCGTCCGCCGCTTCTGCCGAAGCGCCGTCTTCCCCGGCTTCGTCGTCTTCCGACACCTCCCCGGCTCCGGCCCCTGCGGCCTCCGATACGGCTAAAATTTCTCCGGCCGAACTTTCCGCAGCCATGCGGGAAAAGCTGGCGGAGGATCTGCCCGAAATCAACGCCGCGCTGGTGGAAGCCGGTCTGCCGCCGCTTTCCGCGGAACAGCTGGAGGAAACCCATCGGCGTATCGACGCCATGACTGCCGCGCTGGCCGAAGTGGAGGCCGCGCCGCCGCCTCCGCCGATGGAAGAACAGCTGCGCCGGGCCGGTATCCCCGAAGAACGCATTGCCGCCGTCACGGCCGCGCTGGAACTGGAACCGCCCGATCCCTCCCGGCATACCGACAGCGCCTCCTGGCAGGCCGCAAGCGACGCCTTTCTTGCCCGTTTTTCCGCGCTGCTTCAGCCTGACGAGGGACTCCGGACGTCCATGTCCCAGACGCTGCAACTGCTGGGGCCGGACGGAGCGGAACAACTCAAGGCACTGGCGGGGGACATGGACGATTCCCCGCAGGCGCTGCTGCAAAGGGCGGGCATGCGTCCCGACAATGCCGAACGCCTGCTGACCATGCTGGAACAGGCTCCCGACAATCCCGACGAACTTGACGCCTATGCCCGGGAACTGGAAATGGCCGCGGGCTTTCCTCCCGATTCCATTTCCGGGTATCTGCAACGCTATCGGGACACCCTGCGCGAACTGGAGGGCGAAGCTGCCGCCGCGCCGGAGCCCCCCGGCCTGAAAAACCCGGAGGAGAGCGGCACGGCGACCGCATCCGACACGCCGCCCGCCGCCGCGGCGGCAGCGTCCGAAAAACAGACCCCGCTTAACGAAGACAACGTCCCCCCCGAAGCGGAAGCCCCCGCAGAGGACGCGGCAACGACGGACAGTGCCGCGCCCCTGTCCCGCGCCGCCGTGATGGCTCTGCTTGCCTCCGGCGCATCGCTGGCGGGGGCGGTTCTGGCAGGAGCGGATCTTTCCGGGCTGCGCTTCGATAAACGGCAGCTCGCGGGAACGGATTTTTCAGGGGCCAATCTGCGGGGGACCTCCTTTGTGGACGCCGACCTTTCCGAAGCGACTCTGGAGGAGGCCGACGCTGCCGACGCCGTCTTTCTGCGCGCCCGTCTGGACAGGGCCCGGCTCCGGCAGATTCAGGCCGCGGATGCGGACTTTACCGGCGCAACCCTTGTCGGGGCCGACGCCCCGGGAGCCGATTTTTCCGGCGCGCTCTTTCAGGAATGTCAGGCCGTCGATCTCCATGCCGCTGACGCCGTTTTTGACCAGGCCCGTCTGCGCGACGCCGATTTTTCCGGGGCGGATCTCTCCGGCGCGCGGCTGACCGGCACGGACATGCACGCTCTGAAACTCGACAAGGCGCGTCTGTCCGGGGCAAACCTTGCCGATGCGTCCCTGAACAACGGCACCCGGGCCCCCGGAGCCGACTTTTCCGGCGCAGCCCTCGGCGGCAGCGTCTGGTCCGGCGTGGCCGCGCCGCAGGCCGCCTTCCAACGCGCGGCAGCCGACAACGCCAGTTTTACCGACTGTGACTTTACCGGCACGAGCTGGGATGCCGTGCGCGCACGGCATGCCGACTTCACGCGCTGTTCCCTGCGCGGGGCGAGTCTGCAACGCGCCGACCTTTTTGAAGCCTCATTGCGCGAAACCCGTCTGCATGCCGCGGACATCCGCAACGCTAATCTCTACGGCGCGGATCTTTACCGCCTCGGCACGGACGATGCCACCCGCCTTAACGGCGCGCAAATCGCCCGCACCATCCTCGCCGCCAGAGGGCACTAGGGCGTATCGGCACTGGAGCGTTTCAACGTTGAAAAAGGAGAAACGCGAGGCGGCGGCACAGCGTCGCCCGGCACGAAGTGAGCGGAAAAACCGCGCTTTTTCCGCGAAACGACAGGCCGTATGGTTTGAAAGGCGAAGCGTTTCAAACTGAAAATGCCCTGAAGGAATACAGCATGAATGACTTTACGGATGCCGTCGTGGAAAACCATGACTGGAGCGGCGAGGATCTGGCCAATGCGGACTTTACCCGCGCCCGCCTGCGCGGTTGCCGCTTTGACGGCGCAAACCTCGCGGATGCCGTCTTCGACGACGCGCAGCTTGAGGACTGCTCCTTTTGTGACGCCCGGTTACCGGCCGCCTCCTTTTCCCGAACGATCTTCCGGGGCGTGCGGCTGGACAGGGCCGTGCTGGAGCGGGCCTTTCTGCTCGAATGCCGTCTTGAAGACGTGCGCTGGCCCGGCGCCAATCTGTCCCGGGCGACCCTGCGCCGTCTTGCCCGGCTGCCCGCGCTGGAAAATGCCGCGGCGGAGATGCTGCACTGCCTTGACTGCGATCTCTCCGCCTTGCGCTTCCGGCGTGTCACGGCTATACTTTTGACGCTTCAAGGCTGCTCCTGCCGGGGATTCGAGGCCGAAGACTGCGATCTCACCCAGCTCATCGCCATGCATACCGATCTGGGCGGCGCGCGCTTTACGCGCTGCCGGCTGGACAGGGCCGGACTGATGGGCAGCGACCTTTCGGGCAGCATCCTCCGGGACTGCTCTCTGACGCAGGCGCATCTTGCGGACGCCTCCCTGCGGGCCGTCCAGTGGCAGGGGGTCACCGCCGAACAGGCCGTGCTTACCGGGGCGGATCTTGAAGGCGCGCGCATGCCCGGCATTAATCTGCACATGGCCGATCTGTCGCATATTCAGGCGCGTAACGCCGATCTCCATGACGCGGATCTGCGCGTCGCGGATCTTCATGCCGCCGGGCTGGACGGTTGCGCCCTGAACGGCGCGCGCATGGAAGGCGCACGCCCCACAGACCCGGAACGCCTCCGGGCGGAACAGTTTTCAGTCTAGATCGTTTCACCTTTGAAAAAGGTGAAACGCGAGGCGGCGGCAC
>CAMBWG010000378.1 GCA_945871415.1 uncultured Desulfovibrio sp. | reverse complement strand
GACAGATGTGTGGTTGCCAAGGGGGAGGGGGGAGGAAGTGGGATGGGGATTCCGACAGTCTGCCGCCTTACGACGTCCTTGATCCGGCCCTGCAACGCCTGCTGCGTCCCGATCCCCACGGCGCGCCGCTCAACGATACGGAACGCGACGTGCGCGCCCGCCTCTTTGCCGCGGAATTCAAACGCCGTCAGGAACCCCCCGCCCTCTACCTCAGCGACATGCCCTTCGGCGGCGGCTGGCAGGCCCCTATGGCCGGACATTACCGCATGCCGCGTTAACGTGCGGCAGGATTTGGGGGGAAGGGAAACCCCTCTGCTAGCGAAAGGGGTTTCCTTCCCCCCGGAATGCTTTAAGAAAAGCCATAAAACGGGAGGGGAGAGGCGCATGCGCGTTGAGGAAGTAAGGAAGCAGCTGGCGGCGTTCGGGCTGGCGGAGCGGTATCGGGAGTTTTCTGTTTCGAGCGCGACGGTGGAGCTGGCGGCGCAGGCGCTGGACTGCGAGCCGGGGCGCATTGCCAAGAGTCTTTCCATCAGGACTAAGGAGGGGCCTGTGGTGCTGGTTGTCATGGGGACGGCGCGTCTGGACAACCGCAAGTTCAAGGACTGTTTTCATCAGAAGGCGGCGTTCATTCCCGGGGAGGCGCTGGAGGAGCAGATCGGGCATCCGCAGGGGGGCGTCTGTCCTTTTGCGCTGCCGGAGGGGGTACGGGTGTATCTGGACGAGAGCCTGCGGGCGTTCGATCCGGTGTATCCCGCCGCGGGCGCGCCCAACAATGCCGTGGAGCTGCATCTGGACGAGCTGGAGCGGGTGACCGGCGGGCAGTGGGTGGATGTGTGCAAGGCCGGGTAAGCGGGGCCGGAGCATCTTGAAAGCGCGGCGGGACTGGCGTAATCTTTAACTTCTTTTTGAATCCCGCAGCAGACGGAGGAAGTCATGCCTGAAGCACCGGAGAAAAATCTGGCACTTGATATTGTACGCATCACGGAAGCGGCGGCCCTGTCGTCGGCGCGCTGGCTCGGGCGCGGAGACAAGGAGGCCGGAGACGGCGCGGCGGTTGACGCCATGCGCGTGAGCTTTTCCACCCTGCATGTGGACGGGGTGGTCGTCATTGGTGAGGGCGAAAAGGACCACGCGCCCATGCTGTACAACGGCGAAAAGGTCGGCATCGGCGACGGGCCGCAGCTGGACGTGGCCGTGGACCCTGTGGAAGGCACAAGCCTGCTGGCCTATGGTCGCCCCAATGCCATTTCCGTTGTGGGCGTGGCTCCGCGCGGGAGCATGTTCAATCCCGGCCCCAGCTTCTATATGCAGAAGCTGGTGGTTTCGCGCGAAGCCCGCGACGTGGTGGATCTCGATGCTCCCGTGGATGTGAATCTGTCGCGTGTGGCGTCGGCCATGGGCAAGCAGGTCAAGGACCTTGTGGTCTTTGTGCTGGACAAGCCGCGCCATCAGAATCTGATTGCGGAAATTCGCAAGGCCGGGGCGCGCATTCAGCTCCATTCGGACGGCGACGTTGCCGGGGCCCTCATGGCCGTTGATCCCCGTTCGGAAGTGGACATCATGATGGGCACGGGCGGCACGCCCGAAGGCGTGCTGGCGGCCTGCGCCATCAAGGGCATGGGCGGGCAGATGCTGGCGCGTCTGGATCCCCAGTCCTATGTGGAAAAGGACGCCATCGTTGATGCGGGCATTGATATGCGCGCCGTGCTGACCGTGAACGATCTGGTCAGAAGCGACGACTGTTTCTTTGCCGCCACCGGCATTTCCGGCGGCGATTTCCTGCGCGGCGTGCGTTACAGCGCGCGCCATGCCGTGACGCATTCGCTGGTGCTGCGCGGCAAGACGGGAACTCTGCGCTATGTGGAATCCTATCACAATATGGATCGCCTCTCGAAAATCAGCGCGGTGAATTACTAACAACGAGGATTCTATGGGAATGTTTCCTGCGGGCGCGCCGCTGGCGCTGCTGCTGGCGCTTGCCGTCGGCGGCGTGATGATACCGCCATGCGCCCAGACGGCACAGGCCGCCGCGCGGCAGGCCGTCGTATCGGTCTATGACAAGCAGCCGCCTGTGACGGAAAAGGAAGTGCTCGCCTTCGTGGAGCTGCTGCCCCGCTTCCGGCAATGGGCGCGTGACAACAAGGAAGAGGCGCATCCCGTGCGCCGCAAGGGCAGGCCGGATTTCCTCTATTCGCCCGAGGCTGCCGCCTGGGTGAAGAACGAAGGCTGGGACCCGCGCCGCTTCTTCTGCGTCATGGGCCGTATGGCCGCCGCCGTGACCATTCTGGCCGAAGGTAACGACATGCCGACCCGCCCCGGCGATATGCCCGCCGTCAGCAGCGGCGAACTGGAACTGGCCCGCGTCCATATGGGCAGCCTGCTCAAGGCCGGCGGCAACGACGCCGCGCTGGAGCATTAGCGGCAGGAGTCTTTGCGTTTTATTTTGAGGGGGAAGAAACACCTTTGCTCTGCTGTCGATGCCCGTAAGGTCCCGCGTCGTCTGACGGGCACGGCCTGCGGCCGCCCGTTGGGCGTTATCGGGGGAGGGAGAACCCCTTTGGCTGGCGCACAAAGGGGGTCTCCCTCCCCCCGCCCCCCCCCCCAAACCACACGCGCGTATTTAATGAGGATGTAAAGGGTCTGATAACCAGCCGCCAACACAGCCGCAACAGGCCACCCAAAACGAAAAAAGGCGACCTCCCCGGAAGCTGGTAACAAATCGACAACGCATGAAATCCAAAAGCCCGCCAATATGACGGGCTTTTTGGGTATCCGGGGACAAGCAATGCCCCCCTCCAAATGCTCTAGAGCATTTCACCTTTGAGAAAGGCGAAACGCGAGGCGGCGGCACAGCGCCGCCCGGCTTATGGTGTGAAGCGCAATGGGTTTCAAACTGAAAATGTTTTCTGGATGGCTGCTGTACGTTTCTGCATCCGTCTGAAAAAGCGCGCTGGGGAAGGGATGGGGGCTTGGGGGGAAGGGG
>CAMBWG010000377.1 GCA_945871415.1 uncultured Desulfovibrio sp. | reverse complement strand
TGCGCCGCCAGCTGGGCCTCGGTCAGGGTGGTAGCGCCGACAGTGCCGGAAACACCGGCTAAAACAATATAAAAATTCAATAAAAAAGGATAAAATCTATGCCGAGCGTTACGGTAGTGCCGGGTGACCGGCTCATCGTTGTGGACGGCGTGCCCATCGTCTTTGAGAACCCCTTTCCCATCCTGCCTCATGGTCCCGGCGAAATGCGCGCCCTGCAGTGGAACGGGACCAGCGGAGAGATCGAGTGGGAAGACGACTACAACTGGATTCTGGAACTGGAAGCCTACGAGGAAGAAGTCGGCCCCTACGTGGCCTTGTGGCAGGCCGAGAAGGCCCGTCGGGAAAAGGTCGCCGCCGAGGCCGAGGCCGCCCGTCGGGCCGAGTACAACAGCGAACCGGCGCGATTCGCGCGTCTGCGCGCGGAACGTGACAGCCGCATCGCCTCTACGGACTATCTGATCATGCCCGACTATCCCCTTGCCGAAGACTCCCGTGCGGCAGTGCAGATCTACCGGCAGGCCCTGCGCGATTTGCCCACCAAAGAGGGCGCGCCGTGGGACGGCGGCGGAGAGGCTACGCCCTGGCCCGCCATGCCTGCCGTGCAGAGCGTGAGGGTGTCATGAATATTTTTCTGTGCGCTGTGGATACGCAACTGGCCCTGGCATGGCGGCGGGCGCTGCCGCAGACGTTCGGGCCGGCTGCCGTGCAGGTGGTCGAGGGAGATATTCTCTCCCTGCCGGTGGATGCCGTCGTCAGTCCGGCCAATTCATTTGGCTTTATGGATGGCGGTCTGGATGCGCTGTACACGCGCTTTTTCGGCCCGCAGCTTCAGGAGCGTCTTCAGGGCATGATCCGAGAACAGGCGGACGGCGAGCTGCTGGTGGGACAGGCGCTGCCGGTGGAGACGGGACATGCCCGCATCCCGTGGTGCATCAGCGCCCCGACCATGCGCGTACCGCGCCGGCTGGAAAGCGCCGAACCCGCCTATCTGGCCACACGCGCCGCGGTGCGCTGTGCTCTGGCGGCCGGCGTGGCAAGTATGGCCATTCCGGGCATGGGGACAGGCACAGGCGGTCTGCCGTCGGACTCTGCCGCCCGGGCCATGCTGCGCGGCATTCAGGATGTTTTCTTCCCGCGGCCGTTTCCCGCCTCGCTGGCCGATGTGCCGGCCAGCTTTTGAGATGGCCGGCAACAGCGCGACGGCCGAATCCCGCGGCGCGGGCGTGCCCTTTGAGCGAGTGCGCCGTATCACCGGCTATCTGGTGGGCACGCTGGATCGCTTCAACAATGCCAAGCGCGCCGAGGAGCGCGACAGGGTGAAGCACGGTACGGACAGAAAATAGCGAAACAAGGCCCCGCCAAAGCGGGGCCTTGTGCGTTATAGAGCCTCCCGCAAGGAGGCTCTATGAAACTACAGAATCGGGCTACGGCCCGGCAGCTTGTCGAGGAGTATCTGCTGCATCACCTTACCCGGGAGGTGACGCGATCCAGCACCCGTTATCACCTGCATCAGCTGCTGCTCCTCTTTGGGGGATGGCAGGCCCGCAGGGTAGGTCCGGCGCAGATGCGGATTTTTCTGGAGGCCCAGCGGGCCCGCGGCGTCATGCCAAGCACGGCGCATCATCGCGTGCGCCTGTGGCGTACCGTTCTGGCCTGGGCCGTGGCGACCGGACGTCTGTCCGCATCGCCCCTGGACGGCTTCCGGCTGTCGCGGCCCAGGGCGCGCCGCGTGGAGCCGCCCACGCGCGCGGAGGTGGAGCGGATGTACAGGGTAGCGCCGCCTCATATCCGGCGCGTACTTGTCCTGGGCATGTCTGCGGGGCCGCGCATCGGGCCCAGCGAACTTTTTCGTTTGCGCTGGGCTGATGTGGACGTATCTGCCGCCTGCATGCGCATGCCTAACGCCGCAAAAGGCGCACGCGAGGACAGCAGGCTCGTCCCTATCCGTGATGATATCCTCCCCCTGTTGCGGGCATGGTCGGCCGAGGACAGTCAACGGGGCATCCCGTGGGTGATCCACTGGCACGGGCGACCGGTCAGATGCATCGGCCATGCCTGGCATGCGGCCCGGGAGGCAGCAGGGATCACGCGCCGCATCACCCCGTACAGCCTGCGCCATGCCATGCCGACGGAGGCCCTGGAGCACGGCGCGGACGTGCAGGCCGTGGCGGAGGTCATGGGCCATGCGGACCCGACCATGCTTTTGCGCGTGTATCAGCATACGCGCTACCGCCTGCGGAAAAAAGCGGTCAATGCCGCTCCGGGCCTGCGCCTTCCCAAAGAAAATAAATAAAATCAACGATAAAGGACTTGCAACCATCGGCAACAAGAGCGAAGACACAGTTATCCACACAAAAAATGTCAAATAAATAAAGGACATTACGATGAGTAAAATGTATCTTGAGGTTGCCTTTGTTTGCAAGCCTGTGTCTCTTGAGTCTCTGTACTACTGGACGGCACGGACCTCCCCAAAGGAGCGTGTGCGTGTGCATATTACGGAGACGTTGAGCCTTAGCCCCGCCGCCTATGACGCTCTGACCGACTCGTTCACGGCATCACGCGACGAATTCCGCAACAAGGGGGGGGCAGAGGCATGTTTGTTGATACACGCCCCCGGCAGGCCATCTCTTGTCATCGATCCACAGGGCTACGATTATGCACGGTATGTAGCTCTGGCGTAGCTTCCCGGCCGGGGATGACCCCGGCCGTTTTTTGTAAAAAAACAAATAAAAATAAAAAGCAAGAACATGCAAACACCTGTTCGAAGAGCGATCACACAATAACACGGATGTAAAAAATCAAAATAAATAAAGGAGTTTGCAATGATTCAGACGAGAAACCCCGGGTATGGCTTTTATGGTGCGATGCTTGAACAGGGGGAAAATGCCGATGAGGCATGGAGTGCCGCCCTGCTGGGCATTACGTCTCTAACGAACTGCGATGATGAAAGCGTCCGCGACTTCCTCGACAGTCGCCTTGGTCGCCAG
>CAMBWG010000376.1 GCA_945871415.1 uncultured Desulfovibrio sp. | reverse complement strand
AGCATACTGTTGAAACGTTTCATTATTGATAAATGAGTTTCCAAACACGCTCTCAGCAGTCATCAACTTGGAAAGCTCGGAAATCAGACTTGCGCCATACTCAGCTCGAGCCTCTCCCCCTTGCCTTTCCACAATGCGCTTCCCGATATTCCAATATGCCTCTACCATAGCAAAATTGGCAGTAGCGTAGACCTTCTGACGGGCTGTTGCCAAAATTTCTTTGATTTGATTATAAAAAGGGATCAACAAGTTCGTTCATGAAATCGCTCCTTCGATGTGGAATACGCTAGCGGAATCTATCGTTATCCGCAATATCTGGTGTTCTGGAGAGTTCATCGCATCTTTGTCCGCAATGTACTTCTATCCTCTTTTTCAGCGCCCTCAACCCGCCTCCACATCTCCCGATACCGCTCATTCCTTACCATATCCCTGTCCCCTGCCGGGCCAAAAGCGTAATCCGCCGTTCTCTCTGCGTACCGCTGCCAGTTGCGCGCGGTTTGTGTTTCCCGGATAGTCGGGGCGCAAGCGCGGATGGTTTCTTCCACGCTCTCCCGGCTGTGGCCGTTGGAACGCAGCCGCAGAGCGATCATCGCGTCCACGCGGGAGTAATCCTCAATGGTCAGATGCCTGCGAATATTCTCCAGGTGGGCATAATAGGCCGAGGCCGTGTCGCCGGGCCGAAAGTCCGGCATCGGGAACGTCCGGCGCTCGGCCTTCCGCTTCTCGGCAGCCTCCGCGTACTCATGGTCAATCCTTCTGGCCAGAGCCAGCGCCTTGCCGCACTCCCGACGCTCCGCAAATAACAGCTTCACCTGGGGATAGCCCCCATCTTCCCGCCGATGCTTCGGCTTGCGGTTTTCAAAACCCGGCGCACGGTGAGGATGGATGCAGCCGCACAGCTTTTTGTCGCCATACTCCCGGTTCAGGCGTTCCGTAATGCGGTTGCCCACATCCCGGTCAAATTCCGTGCCCAGCCTGGGAATGGTCAGCACACATTGGTAATTCCCCGGCGAGCTTTCCAACACCACGGCAGGCCGAAAGCCGTCCTCCTGTAACCTCCTCAAACCCTCACGGGTCATGTCGTCAATGAGGATGTGATGCCGGTCATCCGACAACGGCGTGTAGTAGATATTTTCGCCGCGCCGCTGGAAGCGCAGCATTTCCGGCATGTGCGCCTCCAGTTCATCCGGGGAAAAGCCTCTGGTCATGCCGCCTTTCTTGTCCAGAATGAAGGTCTTTTTGCCGCCGTCCTCTTCCATCTTTATGCAGGTCACGCGGTAGCGTTCCGCATTGACCGCATCGGCATACCTTCTGAAATCCTCAAGTTCGCGCATGGCTTCCGCTTCCTCCGCTGTCCGTTGTGGGGCGGGCGGGGCGTGTCTCGCCTGTTCCCATGCCGCGCGGTGTCGCCAACGCTCGGCCTGCCGGGACAAGCCTTGCGCCCGTAACCAGGCTTCAAAACGCGGCTTGCCGCCACGCGCCTTTTTCCGGCGCGAACGCAAAGAGAGCCGTTCCGCTCTCTGCTGCACCATCAGGCAATGCCGGGCAATATTCAGAACCGGCAAGCCGTACCTCGCCAGACGGGAAAATGCCTTTTCCCTCTCCATCCTGTGTTGTTCCTTCATCCGGGCAAGCTCGGCATTTTCCGCTGTTCCCGCTTTGTCCGACGCTCCGGCAAACGCCTCCTGATACGCCTTCCACTCTTTGAGATTGACGGAACTCACCGGCTCCAAGGCAACCTTTCCCATATCATCCGAGTACGTTCCTTCCTCAAACTCCCCCAGCCTTTTGCACAACTTTCCCATGCTGAAGGCGCGATCCACGGAAGATGCCTTCACCGCAATGTCGCCCACAAAGATGATGGCCCCCGAACCTTTTCTCTCGAAACGCAAACCTACTCCCGCCAGCCTTTCATGCAGCTCGGCCCACGATTTCGCGTTTTTGATGATGCCGTGGCCGCGTTCCTGCGCGATGCGCTGGGCGGATTTTTCGCCGGTGGCGTGTTCAAAATCCAGCGCGGCCTGCTTCGGTTTTATCTCTCTGCCCGTTCTTCTTCGCGCCAGTTCACCGTTTTCCAGTACCGCATACAGAGGATTTTCTTCGCTGGCCCAGCCCTGCTTATGCTCAACGAATGCCACGATTTTATGCGCCTCACGGATGTCCAGCCCGTTGAACGGAAGCACGACTTTTCCCGTTTCCGGATTCATCCTGTTGACCGCGATATGCAGATGATAATTGTCCGTGTCATAGTGCAGGCCATAGACGGTCTGGTGTTCGCTCAACCCCATTTTTTCAAGGAATATATCTACCACTTCCCCCACCTGTTCCCTGGAGGGTTGTTCCCCTTCCTGCCAGGAAAGTATCCAGTGGCTGACCGGCATCCTGCTATGCGACGACTCCCTCGCCAGAGCGATCATTTCCGTTTTTTGCCCCACATGCGTGGAGGACAGAAAATTTCTCCCGCCCGCGCATTCGATTTTTTCCTGCGGCTTTTTGTTGTGGGGGAAGCGGATGTAATCAACCAAGTCGCCTATCTGCCACGCCCTGGGCTTTTCAGCCTTCGTATTCTTTATTTTCTTGACGATCATGGAAGTGCAGCGAGATTTTCTGAATGGCCCAGACCAGATTTCGCAGGGCGTCTTCTTGCCGTTTCATAATGTCCGGCGGCGCGTTTGCCTGCCGAAGCGTCTCGAAATTGTGCTTGAGCAGGCCGCCGATCCGGCGCAGTTCCGCGATGGCGTTCAGGTCGAGATGCGCGGCAAGTCTGCCTCCGAAAAAACGCCGCCTCATGTATTCCGACAGGGATAGCCCGGCGATTTCCGCCTGCTCCGTGAGGCGCGTTTTTTCCCTTTCGGTGACGCGGATCGTCACCCATTTCCGCGCGGCGCTCCGGCCGCCGTCTTTCGTCTTTCCGTCTTTCATGCCTTGGCCTTTGGAATGCGAGAAGCGAAGCGCCGAGCATTCCGGGAGTCCAGAGGGCGTCAGCCTTCT
>CAMBWG010000375.1 GCA_945871415.1 uncultured Desulfovibrio sp. | reverse complement strand
TGCAGCCGTCGGAGAACCGGGCTTTCTCGTCGATGTGGAAGTAGACCGTCATGCCGTCCGGGGACACGGCCCAGCGGTCTGCCGTGCCGGGAATGATGCGGCCCGTGAGCGGATGCAGCCGAACGAGCGGCAGGTCTATGTCATCGTACAGATAGCGACGGGTAGAGTTGTTGCTGTTAGGGCCGAAGGGACGCAGTGTATTGGGGAAGGCATGCGCCAGAGCCAGTCGGAGTGTGCCCCCTTTCTTGGCCTCCGGACTGCCGATTTCCGGTTCATCCGCGCCGGTCTGCCAATTCAATCCGGTAGGCAGATCAGCCTCACGGGCAAAGCGCAGATAACTTCCCCGCCGCAGAGCCGTGGAGGCCGCCTTGAAGCGGTGCAGGGCCAGCCGAAACTGCACTCCGGCCCTGCGTCGCGCGTCGGGCTGCAAGGGGTGCGACAATGCCTCCCGGTAACAACGCGCGACCTCCGAGGCACCGGCGGCTGCCTCCTGCTGCAGGTAGCGCTGAACCGTAGCATTCCAATGCTCCGGGAAGCCCGGGAAACCCTGCGGCACATGCCAGCGGCGCGCATAAGCGGGCACCGGGGCGTCCTCCGCAAAGGCGTAGGGCATGCTCTTGTCAGTCGGGTGCTGCCAAGAAGTACCTTCATGTTCCTCCCGGCCACCGCAACCCACCAGCAGCAGACACCCCAGTACCCCGCATACACCGGCCCACACCGTTCCTGTTCGTTGCTTCTTCATTCGTAGTAGGTGTTGCGTCTCGGATCAAATGCTTCTCGTATTCCCTCGCCGATGAAGGTTACCAGCAGCAGCAGGGTCACCAGTGCGACGAAGGCGGAGGACACCACCCAGGGGCAGGACAGGTTGGCTAAGCCATCGTTCAGCAGGCGTCCCCAGCCGGGGTAGGTCTCCGGAAGTCCGAAGCCCATGTAGTCCAGCGAGGCAAGCGCCAGCACAAGCGATGCGATACTGAAGGGCACGAGCGTGATGATGATGCCGGTGAGATTCGGCAGGATGTGGCAGCGCATGATGTACAGCGGCCCCGCACCCATCACCTGCGCGGCGGCCACATAATCGCGTGCTCGCACCTTCATGGTCGTGGTACGCACCAGGTAGGTGATGTGCATCCACCCGAACATAGCCAGCAGGGAGAGAATCAGGAACATGCCGCGCAATTCCGCGGGCACGAATCCGCTCAGGATCATCACGGCAAACAGAAACGGAATCTGGGAGAATACCTCGATGATGCGCTGGGTGAGCAAATCGACCTTGCCGCCGAAGTACCCCATCACCATGCCGACGCTCAGGCCGATCAGGTAGATGACGGGGAGGTAGAAGAGGGTGGCCTTGATGTTGACCTGCAGCCCGCCGTAGAGGTAGGCAAGGATGTCAATACCGCGGCTGTTGGTGCCCAAGAGGTGCCCACCCGTAAAGGGAGGGGCGGGGTGGTAGAGGATGCGATGCAGGGTGTCCTTGGGGGTCAGCTCCAGGAAGTCATAGATGCTCCCTTCCCCCGTGTAGGTGTAGTCCTTGAGGCGCCCGCGTTTGTAGGTGATGGAGGCCACCTCCCGGCGGTCGCGGTCCCAGCCCTGGGCATGCCCCTCGGCATAGCCGTTGCGGTAGCGGAGGCGCAGGTGCGGCAGGCCGTCCTCGTACAGGCGGCAGGCCAGGCCGTTGTAGGGATTCTTGCCGTCGTGGGTCATCAATTTGCCGCCTTGCATGGGCAATTCCTCCGTGGGGAACGGCACCACATCCATGGTGGGGGCATAGGCAATCGGGGGCATGATCACACAGGAGGGAGCCCCGGGGCTGCCGGCGGTGGCTTTCAATTTGCGGTAGTTAGCCTCGGCGGGGGCATCATTCCCCTTCAGGCCGAAAACAGAGCCGGGTATGACGGCGCGTGTGAAGGCGGGGAAGTACCACCGGCCCTCGTACTCCACGGCCAGTGCTCGCTTGCCGACCAAGCACTGATCCAAGGCCGCCAGCAGCACAATGCCCAGCAGCAGCACCAGGGACCAGAAGCCTCTCCGCAGGCTTCGGAAGCGGCGCCAGCGCATGATTTGCTCGGGCGGCATGCGGAGACTTTCCTTGGAGCGCAGCAGAATCACGATTCCGGTCACGGCCAGCACCGCCATGCACAGCCACCCGAACCAATTGAACTGACCCTCTGCCGCCAAGGGGCTGATCCACCACCCCGGGCAATGCAGAAACGGCAGCTCGCGAGCTACCGTAAACGGCCAGGAGAGGGTGGGGATCAACCAGCCGAAGAGCTCGCCCCTGCAGCCGAGAACGGCGGCAAGCAGGATGAACACGCCCGTCAGATTCTTCTTCATTTGTCAAACTTTATGCGAGGGTCAACGTAGGCCACCAGAATATCCGAGACTACGTTGCCAACGATGATCAGTACCGAGGAAACTAACAGGGTGCCCATGATGAGCGAGTAATCCTTGTCCACCAAAGCCTGGAAACTCAACAGGCCGAAGCCCTGAATATCAAACACCCGTTCAATGAGTAGTGAGCCGCAGAAGATGGAGCAGAAAACCCCGCCCAAGGTCGAGACCAGCGGAATCACGGAGTTGCGGAACGCATGCGACCACATTGCCCGCCGGTAGGAAACGCCTTTCGCGACCGCCGTCCGGACGTAGTCGGAGGACATGTTCTCCATCAGACTGTTCTTCATCAGCATGGTGGCCATGGCAAAAGAGGAGATGACATAACATGACAGGGGCAACACAGTGTGCGCAGCCAGGTCGCGGCATTTCTCCCAAAAACTCATGTGGTCAAATCCGGGGCCGGTCAAGCCGTACAGCGGGAACCACTCCAGGCGTGCGCCGAAATACACCAGCAACAAAGCACCCAGAGCGAATCCGGGAACGGCGAAGCCAATGAAGATCAGGACACTGCTCACGCTGTCGAACCAGCTCCTGTGTTTCAGGGCCTTGAGCATGCCCAGCGGAATACTCACGGTGTAGGTAATACAAGCTGCCAACA
>CAMBWG010000374.1 GCA_945871415.1 uncultured Desulfovibrio sp. | reverse complement strand
TTCTTCGTCGAGGAAGAGCTTGGGATTGTAGGTGGCAGGCTGGAAGACCGGTTCCATTTCGCGCAGAAACTGCTGCGGCTCGTAGAGTTCGGAGCTGGGGAGGCGCGTCCAGACACGGTCGAGAAATTCGGAAATTTCTTCATGGGGGACAACGGGGCGCTCATAGATGAGCGTGCGCACAAGGCTCGGGTACAGGCCCGTCTGTACCGGGTAGAAATTGTGCATGAAGCACACCCAGAGCGGCATCTGACCGTGAAAGGTCACGGGGGAGTCGCCCACGGCGTGATTGTTGGCCATTTCGTGCGCTTCGTTGTCGTCGGCGCGGATGGGGAGAGGCTTGCGGCCTTCGCGCTTGAGCAGAACGTCGAAACTGAAACCCGCATTATCACGGACGGGCTTCAGTTTGAGCATGAAGGGCGTGCTTTCGATACGGCAGGGCTTGTCGGTGTCCCGCCATAGAAGATAGTGTTCCTTGCGCACGGCCCAGAAGAACCAGGAGGTCAGGCCGTCGGGGATTTCGATGCGGTGACCGTAATAGTCGAGATGCTGGCCGATCTGACGCGCCACGTGGGGCAGCTGCGGCGAAAATTCGCACCAGCCGGGATTCTGAATAATCTGTTCCAGCGTAATTTCCGTATGGACGCTGGACAGCCCGGATTTGTTCTGCCGCGCGCGGAAGAAGGACACCAGCAGACGGCCCTGTTCCGGCTCAAAGCGGAAAATAAGATAGTGCCGTCCGGCTTCCGGCTCCATGTCCGTGGAGAAAAAGGCCCGGAAGCTCTGCTTCCAGTCCTTGACCGGCGCGGGAGCGGGGGCTTCGCTGGTGTCATCGACCTTGCGCAGTTCTTCCTGCAGGCGCAGGGCGAGCGCCGCCACATGGCGGCAAATGCCGGTGAAGGCGTCCGAGCAGTTGCACTGATGCTGCGTGGAATGATCGGTTATGGAGAAGGACAGGCTGGGAGTATAGACCTGGAGGTCTTCTCCCTGGATGACTCCCTGTACTTCCCATGTGTCGCCTTCCTGGATGTTGATCTTCTGCACCCCGCCTTCCGACAGGATGTAGTAGGCCGTGTCGCGGATATACTCCGGCACGTCATCATGGAGAAAGCTCTGGCACATTTCACGCACGACGCTTTGTTCAGATCGGCTCATAGTGTTCCTCATGGGGATGTGTTGCGCGCATCGAAGATTGCGCGAAAGCATCACCTTTAGTATCGTGGTGCTCTAACACATTTTCCCCTGCGTTAGCAACAAAAAGCGTGGAATCCATGAAAAAAAACTTTTATTTGTACCTGGTTGGCCTTTTGATTGCGGGTCTGCTGCTTCCGCTCTGTTCCGCGGGCGTCGCGGCGGAGAAGCGCGATGACGGGGACAGGATTATTCTGGGCAGCATAGGTGAAGCGTCCAATCTGATCCCCTATCTGACCTCGGATTCGGCCTCGCACGAGATTGCGGACATGCTCTATGTGGCGCCTCTGCGTTTTTCGGCAAATCTGGAGCCGGAACCCTGGGCGGCGGAGAGCTGGACGCAGGAGGACGAGGGGCGGGTACTGCGCTTCACCCTGCGCAAGGGCATCCGCTGGGAGGACGGCGAGGAGCTGACGGCCGAAGATGTGGCCTTTACTTACCGGCTGGTCATTGATCCGGCCACGGCCAGCCCCTATGCGGATGATTTTCTGCAAATCAAGGAATTCCGGGTTCTGGATCGCTATACCTTTGAAGTCCGCTACGACACGTTTTTTGCGCGGGCCGTGTCCACGTGGATGAATCCCATTCTTCCCCGGCATCTGCTGGAAGGGAAGGATATCCGCTCCGTGTCCTTTGCCCGCAAGCCTGTTGGAGCGGGACCCTACCGGCTCAAGAGCTGGGAATCGGGGAGCCGTATCGTACTGGAGGCTTCGCCCACCTATTTCATGGGCAGGCCGCATATTTCGGAAGTGGTCTATCGCGTCATTCCCGATACCGCCACCACCTTTCTGGAAACCCGTGCGGGGCGTCTCGATCTCATGAATCTGACCCCGGAACAGTATCTGCTTCAGACGTCGGGGCCGCAGTGGGAAAAGGAGTTCGTCAAATACCGCTATCTCGGTTCTGTCTATGTCTTTCTCGGCTTCAACATGCAGCATCCCTTTTTTCAGGACAAGCGCGTTCGCCGGGCCATTTCCTGCGCCATCAACCGCGATGAAATCGTCAAGATGGTGCTGATGGGTCAGGGCGTGCCGGCGTTCGGTCCCTACAAGCCGGGAACATGGGCCTATCATCCCGGGCTGAAACCCGTGGCGCAGGATCTGGCGCGGGCGCGCGCGCTGCTGGCGGAAGCCGGTTTTGTCGATAATGACGGCGACGGCATTCTTGATCGGGACGGCAAGCCGCTGGCCTTCACCATTCTGACCAATCAGGGCAACGAACAGCGCATCCTTGCCGCAACGGTCATTCAGTACCAGCTGAAGGCCGTGGGCATTGACGTGCGTATCCGCACGGTGGAATGGGCTGCCTTTATTCACGAATTTGTGAACAAAGGCCGCTTCGACACCGTCATGCTCGGCTGGACCATCACGCAGGACCCCGATATTTATGCCGTCTGGCATTCCTCGCAGGCCCATGACGGCGGGCTCAACTTTACCCGTTTCGTCAATGCCGAACTGGATTCCCTGCTGGTGCGCGCCCGTTCCATGCCCGACAGGCAGGAACGCACGCAGCTTTACCGGCGCATTCAGGAACTGCTGGACGAGGAGCAGCCCTACTGCTTTCTCTTTGTGCCCTATTCCCTGCCCATTGTGCAGCGGCGCTTTCACGGCATAAAACCGGCGCTGGCCGGCATCATGTACAACTTCGAGGACTGGTGGGTTCCCGCAAGAGAACAACGCTACCGGCTGACGGAATAAAGCAAAAGGCCGCCTGTTCGACTGGCGGCCCTTTTGCTTTGTCAGGATACTGCTGCCGGGGGGAAGGAAACCCCCTTGGCTAGCGCGCAAGGGGTGTTTCCTTCCCCCCGGGCCCCCCATCCTTCCCCCAACGCGCT
>CAMBWG010000373.1 GCA_945871415.1 uncultured Desulfovibrio sp. | reverse complement strand
GATATGCGGGAAAACGCCGGGCCTTTTCGCGCACTTTCGGGATCATGGTCTTCAGAAAATAGCGCATGTAGACGTGGCAGGAGGGGCCGTCCATGACGGCGGCCGCGCTTTCCAGTTCGCAGGGACCAGAGATTGCCACGGCGCAGCGCACCAGCGGCGAGGCTTTGCCGGTACCCAGCCATTTCAGAATCTGATTGCCGCCCATGCTGAACCCCGCCAGCATAAGGGGTCTGTCCCAGTCTTCGGCCCGGCGCACGACAGTAGCGAGATCGCCGGTTTCACCCATATGGTAGAGGCGATCCGTAACATTGGCTTCCCCGGAACAGCCTCGCATATTCCAGGCCAGAATATCGAAGCCCAGCGAGAAGAGCACAGCGGCCATGCCGCGCACGTAATGGCGGCGGCTGTTGCCTTCCAGACCATGCGAAATGACGGCGACGCCCCGGGGCGGCGTCGGATGGCGGTAAATGTCCACGTCCAGAAAATCGCCGTCTTCGGTTGTCAGACGTTCACGCCGCGGCAGCGGCGTCACGCCGGGCTGCGGAAAGGGCACATGCCGAAAGAAGGACGGCCAGATGGTGTTGATATGCGGCGGACGGCACCACCACGGGCAGGCATAACGGCTGGGAACTATTGGCATGGCTGGACCTCGTATGCTACGAACCCGACATGAACGCATCTTCTGTCGAGAATTCCAGTATAGACGCGCCTCCCGCGCTTGACAACGCGTGCCGTCCGCAACGCTTCAGCGGCGGCGCCGACTTTGATGTCATCATTCTTGGCGCGGGCGCTTCCGGTCTTTTCTGCGCCCGCGCGGCCGCCCGCAGAGTGCTCCGTGGATTGCTGCTGGTAGGCGGCGCGCAGCCCGGCGTCAAGCTTTGTCTGAGCGGCGGCGGACGGGCGAACTTCACCAATCTGGATGTCGGCCCGCGTCACTACCGCTGCTCGCGTCCCCGTTTCTGCCAGCCTGCGCTCAAGGGTTTTGTGCCGCGCCGGATACTCGATCTTGTGGTCGGGGAATGGCGCTTGCCCTATGAGGAGCGGGAGCACGGCCAGCTCTTCCTCACCGTGCCTGCCCGGCGTCTGCGTGATGCGCTGCTGGAAGACTGCCGCGCCGCCGGCTGCCGTCTGGTCTGTCATGCGCCAGTGTCACGCGCATGGCGGGAGGGCGACTCTTTTTGTGTGGCTGCGGGAGACGGCCTCTGGAAAGCCCGGGGACTTGCCGTTGCGCTGGGCAGTCCCGCCTGGCCGCAGGCGGGCGCAAGCGACGCGGCCCTGCGACTGGCGCGTTCCTTCGGGCACGAGATCGTGCCGCCGCGTCCGGCGCTGGCTCCTCTGCGCATGCCTGCGTGCTGGCCGTCCGCCGGGGCCGATTGCGCGGCGCTGGCAGGCATCAGCCTGCCTGTCCGGGTGGATTTGCCGCAAAGTGCGCTTTCGCGGGACAGCTGGGCCGACAGCCTTCTGTTTACGCATGACGGCATCAGCGGTCCTGCCGCGCTCAAGGCGTCGCTTTTCTGGAACGAAGGGGAGCCGCTCCGGCTGAATTTTGCTCCGGATGCCGATGTGGAAGCTCTGATTGACGCGCCGGAAAACGGCAAAACGCAGGCGCTCACCGTCATTCGGCGTCTTATGCCGCAGCGTCTTGCCGATGCCCTGACTCCTTCCGATTCCGGCCGCCGCAAATGCGCGGAACTGTCGCGGGCCCATCGGCGGCAGATTGCCGATGCCGTCCAGCGGCATGTTGTCGTACCGGCGGGCCTTGCGAATTTTTCGCATGCCGAAGCTGCCGTCGGGGGTGTCGATGTGGCGACGATCCGGCCCAAGACCATGGAAAGCGCGCTGATTCCCCGTCTCTGGTTCATCGGCGAAGCGCTGGACGTAACGGGGCTGCTCGGCGGGTACAATCTGCACTGGGCATGGGCCAGCGCCGCCGCCGCTGCCCGGCATATGGCGCAGACCTTTGAAAACGGATCGCTTTAGAGCGTTTCAACTGTGAAAAAGGTGAAACACGAGGCGGCGGCACAGCGCCGCCCGGCCCGAAGTGAGTGGAAAAACGTTATGCGGGAGAAGGAAAACATCAGCCGGGATGTTGTCCTTCTCCCGTTTTTTATCCCCTGCCGCGGGCAAGGGCCCTGTTTGTCTTAGCTGTGGGCAGGGCCGCGGCGGGGTCTTCCGGCCACGGATGTCTGGGATATCTGCCGCGCATTTCCGCGCGTACCTGCGGATAGCCGTTTGTCCAGAATCCGGCAAGATCGCGCGTGATTTGCAGGGGACGACCGGCGGGGGAGAGCAGGTGCAGCGTCAGCGGACAGCGGCCGTCGGCAAGGCTGGGCGTGGCGCGGCAGCCGAAGCACTCCTGGAGTTTGACGGCCACATAGGGACCGCCTTCCGCGCCGTAGACGACAGGATGCTCACGACCGGAAGGGGCCGTCCAGGAGGCGGGCAGGAGCGCATCCAGGCGACGGGGCAGCGGCGGCGGCACAAGGCTATGCAGAGCGCGGGCCAGCATGGCCGCCGGAAATCGGCGGAGGTCGTAGTGCTGTTCGAGGCAGGGGGCAAGCCAGCCCTCGAGATCGTCAAGAAGCGCCGTATCCGAAATATCCGGCCAGATGTCCCCGTCAAGCTGCCGTGCCAGCAGGACCCGCTGCTGCCATTGCCGGAGCGCCTCTGTCCAGGGAAGCAGATCGAGACCGCGGCGGCGGAGGTAGTCGCAGAGGGCAAGAGCGGCGTCCGTGCCGTCAGGTCTGGGCAGGGGCGCGTCTTCCAGCAGCAGAGCGTCCAGCATGCGTCGCCGACGGGAGAGAAGCTGTCCTTCCTCGGTGACATCCACCTGATCCAGCGTACGGATATGTGCGGCGAAAAGCTGTTCCAGCGACGGGCGCGACAGGGGCGCGGCGCGGCGGATGCGGGCCCGGCTGCGGGTGGCGCTGCCGCCGAGATCGGCAACGGCCAGACAGGCTTCGCGTGCCAGGGCATCATCAAGGGGCAGTGTGGCGGCCTGCCCGCTCCGCAGAAGGTAGACGGCTTCCTGATGCTGTTCGCC
>CAMBWG010000372.1 GCA_945871415.1 uncultured Desulfovibrio sp. | reverse complement strand
AGCGGAAAAACCGCGTTTTTTCCGCGAAACGACAGGCCGTATGGTTTGAAATGCGGAGCATTTCAAACTGAAAATGCTCTATGGAGGTATGCCATGACCGTTTCCCGTCGAGACTTCGTGAAGAGCAGTGTTCTTGCCGTGGGCGCGCTGGCAACGTCGTCTCTGCCGACGCTTGTCCGGGCCGGGGAAAGACCGAAGGTTTATTTCAGCAGAGAACTCAGCGCCGAAAGTCTGATCCGGCTTTACGGCAGGGTCAACAAGGATATCGGCGGTAAAATCGCCGTCAAGCTGCATACGGGCGAGCCTGACGGGCCCAATATCCTGCCGCGGGAGTGGGTTCGGGCCTTTCTGGCGCAGTTGCCGAACGCCACCGTGGTGGAATGCAACGTGCTGTACGACAGCCCGCGCCAGACAACGGCGGGACATCGCCGGACCCTGGAGCAGAACGGCTGGGCGGCCTTCACGACGGTGGACATCATGGACGAGGACGGGGACGCCATGCTTCCTGTCCCCGGCGGCAAATGGCTGAAAGAGGTGGCCGTCGGCAAGCATCTGCTCAATTATGATTCCATGGTGGTGCTGACCCATTTCAAGGGGCATGTCATGGGCGGTTTCGGGGGGTCCCTCAAGAATATCTCCATCGGCTGCGCCTCGGGCAAGGTGGGAAAACGGCAGCTGCACAGCGACGGCAAGCAGCTCTGGGCCGGGGGGCCACTGTTCATGGAGCGCATGGTGGAAGGCGGCAAGGCCGTAACGCAGCATTTCGGCAAGCGCATTACCTATATTAATGTGCTGCGCAATATGTCCGTCAGCTGCGACTGCGAAGGCGTCAATGCCGAGCCGGTGCGCGTTCCTGATCTGGGAATCCTTGCATCCACGGATATTCTGGCTGTCGACAAGGCATCCGTGGATATGGTGTATGCCCTGCCGGCAGAGGTGCGCGCCCCGCTGGTGGAGCGTATTGAATCCCGTTCCGGTCTGCGCCAGCTTTCCTATATGAAGGAAATGGGCATGGGCAGCGACGACTACGAGCTGATTACCGTGTAGTCGCAATTCGCACATCGGATTTGCTCAGGCCCGGCGGGAACTTCCTGTCGGGCCTGTTTGTTGCGGGGCTTGCCCTGTTTTGTTGAAAGCGTCATACTGGAGAACCGGTCTGTCTGATCCGGTCCTCATCCTGCCCGCGAGGCGCGACACAGGGCCGCTCGCCCTGAACTGATTGGAAAAACAGCGTTTTTTCGCGAAACGACGGGGCGTAAGGGGTGAGAGTGTATCGGCAGACATGAATGACGACGGAATCACCCTTGCGAGGAGTGTGTCGCATGATAAAGCCCAGAGAATTGAACGAACTCGGTTTACCCAATGATCCCCGCCTGATGGCCCCGGCCATGCGCCTTATCAACAGCTCGCTGGGGCGCAGCCGGGCCGGAGAGGCGGAACACGAAGCCATGCGCGAGGCTGTCCGCACGCTGGCCGTTGCGCCGGAAACCATGTGCGATCATGCTGTTCTCGGGCCGCTGGCCCGGCTGTATATGGAACTTTTCCCCGCTGGTACGCGGTACATACCGCGCGAGACGCCCGCACCGTGGCGGCAATGGGCGGCAGGGGAAGCGGATGCGGATGCCGTCCGGCAGATGGAAACGGCCTGCGCCCTGCCCGCGGCGGTGCGCGGCGCGCTTCTGCCGGATGCACACCTTGGCTATGGTCTGCCCATAGGCGGCGTGCTGGCGGTCAGGGATTGCGTCATTCCCTATGCCGTGGGTGTGGACATTGCCTGCCGCATGCGACTTTCGGTGCTGGATATGCCCGTTGCGTGCCTGTCGGAAAACAGGGAGAGTCTTGCGGCGGCGCTGGAGCGGGAAACCCGCTTCGGCGTGGGGGCGGAATTTGCGCCCGAGGAACGCCGTAATCATGCCGTCATGGACGAGGACTGGAACGTCAGCCCGGTAACGCGTACCGGCAGGGACAAGGCCTGGAAGCAGCTGGGCAGCAGCGGCTGCGGCAATCATTTTGTCGAGTTCGGGGAGCTGCATGTACCCGCCCCGGCCCGGATCGGCGAGGCCGATCTTGCTCCCGGCGTTTATCTTGCCCTGCTCAGCCATTCCGGCAGCCGGGGTACGGGAGAAAGCGTTGCCCGCTACTACAGCGAGCGGGCCGTATCGCTGCGGCCGGCCCTGCCCGAGGAGCTGCGGCGTCTGGCCTGGCTGGACATGGACAGCGCCGACGGTCAGGAATACTGGGCCGCCATGCAGCTTATGGGCCGCTATGCCTCGGCCAACCATGAACTGATACACCGGCACGTCATCTCGGCCATCGGTGCGCAGACGCTGACCCATGTGGAAAATCACCATAATTTCGCATGGGAGGAGACGCATGACGGCGAGCGCGTGATTGTGCATCGCAAGGGGGCGACGCCCGCGCATGCGGGACAGCTCGGCGTCGTTCCCGGTTCCATGACGACGCCGGGTTTTGTGGTGCGCGGCAAGGGCAGCGAAGCGTCGCTCTGTTCGTGTTCGCACGGCGCGGGACGGGCCATGAGCCGGGCCGCCGCGTTTCGTCAGCTCCGGCGTGAGGATTGGGAGGCTCTGTTGCGGGACAATGGTGTGGAACTGCTGTCCGGTTCGCTGGACGAATCTCCGCAGGCCTATAAGGATATTCATGCAGTCATGGGCGCGCAGCGGGATCTTGTGGATATTCTGGCCGAGTTCCGGCCCCGTCTGGTCAAGATGGCCCCGGACGAGCCGCGCAGGACATAGAGCCTTTCCATTGTAAAAGGTTAAACGGGAGGCGGCGGCACAGCGCCGCCCGGCCAGAAGTAAGCGGAAAAACCGTGTTTTTTCGTGAAACGACAGGCCGTATGGTTTGAAACGCACAGCGTTTCAATCTGAAAATACTCTGGACTACCGGAAAGCGCATGGCAGAATACAACAGCCCGCGGGAGGAAAGCGATCCTTCCGCGGGCTGTTTTGTTTTCGGGGGCTGCCGGAGCGTTTCAACTTTGAAAAAGGAGAAACGCGAGGCGGCGGCACAGCGCCGCCCGGCCCAAAGTGAGCGGAAAAACCGC
>CAMBWG010000371.1 GCA_945871415.1 uncultured Desulfovibrio sp. | reverse complement strand
GGCAAACGAGCTGTTGCGGCTCGCCTTCTATAACCGCCTTCTCTATCTCTTTCGCTTTACGCCCTGGTTCATCCTGGCGCTGCTGCTTGCGACCCTCATCCTTATTCTGCTGAATTTCAACAAATATGAAAATGGCAAACGGATTCAGGAAACGGACAATGCCTATACGCATTTTGACAGAATCGTGCTTGAGCCGAAGGTCAGCGGTTATATCAGGGAAGTCGGCTTTTCCGACTTTCAGAAGATACAGGCGGGAGACATCCTCATCCGGCTGGATGACGCGGATTTCAGGACCCGCGTTGCTCAGGCCAGAGCCAGCCGGGATCGCGCCGCGGCCGATCTTGCCCGTCTTGATCTGGAAATAGACCTGCAAAAAGCCTGTATTCAGCAGGCCAGGGCCGTCGCGGACAGCGGCGCGGCGCGACTGGATCTGGCCACGCGCGAAAATGCCAGGACGCAGAAGCTGTTCAGGAGCAATGCCGTCTCCGCACGGGAAGCCGATACGGCGGAAATCAACCTCAAGACCGCGCGGAACAGCCACCGGGAAAGTCTGGCCGAAGTGGCGGTGCAGGAACGCCGTCTGGCTCTCCAGCAGGCGGAACGAGCTCTTAGAGAAGCGGATCTCCACGCCGCGGAAGCCAGCCTGCAAAGCGCCCTTATCGATCTGGGCTATACGGTGATCACGGCCCCCCGCGACGGGCGCACGGGGGCGCGCAAGATTCATGAAGGGGAACTGGTCAAGGAAGGCATGCAGCTGGCGACCCTTATTGCGGACATGTCTCCCTATGTCATCGCCAACTACAAGGAAACGCAGATCAGCAACATCCGCTTCGGCCAGCCCGTGGATATCATCATTGACGCCTTCCCCGGCGAAGTGTTCAAGGGACGGGTGGAAAGCGTTTCCCCCGCAACGGGCGCGACCTTTTCCCTGCTTCCCCGGGATACGACCTCGGGCAACTTTACCAAGGTCGTGCAGCGCGTGCCGGTGCGTATTTCGCTTGATCCCGGCCAGCGCCGCCTTGATGAAATCCGCGCGGGCATGTCGGTCATCACACGCATCGACACCGCCGATACGCAATCATAGAAAAACGACTCCCGAAGGAGCCGTTCACAGCTCTTCTGGGGGAAAGAGAAACCCCGCATCTCTGCTGTCGCTGTTTTTATTTGTCGCGTTTCCGGGGGACGGTTACCACGGGGAAAGCAACGGTATCTCCGAACCGTTCCATTCTCCAGATAAAAGCGCGTTGGGGAGGGAGAGGGGGAGTTTGAGAGGGAGAGGGGGCCCCTTGTGCGCCAGCCGCGACCGGATGGCGGCCGCGGGCCGTGCCCGTTGCGACGAAGGAAGCTACGGGCATCGACAGCAGAGATAAGGGGTCCCCTCTCCCTCTCAACAAAAAACCTGCGCTCTAAAGCTGCCGGTAGGGGGCCTGTCCTGCTTCGTAATAATTCTGTCCGGTGCTGTCGATGACCACGATGGCGGGAAAATCTTCGACCTCCAGCGCGGCCACGGCTTCCGGTCCCAAATCTTCATAGGCCAGAACCGTATACTTGCGAATACAGCGGGCAATGAGCGCTCCGGCTCCGCCCACGGCGGCAAGATAGGGCACGCCGTGAGCCTTCATGGCCTCCACCACTGCGGGGCTGCGGTAGCCCTTGCCGATCATGCCGCGCAGCCCCTGCGCAAGGAGGGCGGGCGTATAAGCATCCATCCGCCCGGCCGTGGTCGGCCCTGCGGAACCAATGACATGCCCCGGACTGGCCGGACTGGGACCGACATAGTACACCACCTGCCCCCGCAGATCCACCGGCAGAGGCTCGCCCCTGTTCAGGGCGTCCACAAGCCGCTTGTGGGCCGCATCACGCGCGGCAAGGATGGTGCCGGAAACAAGGACCCTGTCACCCGCGCGCAGAGAGCGGGCCGTGGACTCGTCAAAGGGCGCGTGAATGCGCCTGATTGCATCGCTCATGACTCCCCCTACAGCAGCACTTCGGCGTGGCGCGCCGCATGACAGTTGATGTTGACCGCCACAGGCAGCGAGGCGATATGGGTGGGGGCCCATTCCACATGCACCTTGAGGGCCGTTGTACGCCCGCCGAGGCCCTGCGGCCCGATGCCGGTTTTGTTGATCATTTCCAGCAGTTCGTCTTCAAAGGCCGCATAGCGCGGATCGGCATTACGGGAAAGCAAATCCCGCGCAGCCGCGCGCTTGGCGCACAGGGCCGCCAGTTCCATGGTGCCGCCGATGCCCACGCCCACGATCATGGGAGGACAGGAATTGGGCCCGGCCGCCAGCACGGCATCCAGCACAACCTTGCGCACGCCCTCGATGCCGTCGGCGGGAACCAGCATGCGGACAACGCTTTTGTTTTCCGAACCGGCCCCCTTGGGCGCCAGACGCAGACGCAGACCGTCGCCGGGCACAAGACGGACATGGAGCACGGCCGGCGTATTGTCCCCGGTGTTCCGGCGCTCGAAAAGCGGCTCGGCAACGCAGGACTTACGCAGCCAGCCGTCCACATAACCGCGCCGCACGCCCTCGTTGACGGCATCCTCAAAACTGCCGCCCGTAATATGCACATCCTGCCCCACTTCGGCAAAGACCACCGCAAGGCCCGTATCCTGACAGATGGGCACGGACTCGTCGGCGGCAATGGCGGCATTTCGCACAAGCTGCCCCAGAATATCCCGGCCTACCGGGGAGGGTTCCTCCTGCTGCCGCGCCGCCAGCGCCTCGCGCACATCGGCGGGCAGCCGACAGCAGGCCTCCACACAGAGGCGGGCCACGGCGGCGCTGATGTCCTTTACATGGATTTCTTTCATGGCATGTCTCTCTTGATGTAAACGCGCGATCTTTTTCCCCGCTCCCGCAGGCATCGTTTTTCGCCGCACTTCCCGCCAGACGGACCTCTTTCCAACGCGGCGGACGACGTTTGCCGTCGTGCCGGATACGCCTGCAAGACAATAAAAAAGACCGGCTGGAGAATCGCTCCCACCGGTCTTTTTCTGATCTTTCTACTGGTCGGGATGAAAGGATTTGAACCTTCGACCCCTTGAACCCCATTCAAGTG
>CAMBWG010000370.1 GCA_945871415.1 uncultured Desulfovibrio sp. | reverse complement strand
CCCCCCCCCCCCCCACCTCTTAGATATCAAGCGCCGCGTGATAGCCCCAGTAAACGGCATTGGTGATGGTGGAAACGCGCGCGGCGTCGCCGATGACCCGGACGAAGGGGGCGCCGTCCCGAAGCGCATCCACCACATCGGAGCGGGAGCGCTGGCCCAGCGCGGCGATCACGGTCGTGCCGGGCACAAGGAACTGCTTTCCGCTTGTGTCTTCGCACCAGATACCGTCGGGGCGGACTTCCAGCCCCCGGCAGCCTGTGTGCACGGTCGCATATTTTTCTATTTCCTGAAGCAGCAGCGGACGATGGCGCACATTGGCATCCGGGGCGAGCTCGTCCCGCATCTCCACCAGATGCACCTTTTTCCCTTCCTGTCCGAGATGAATGGCGCACTCGCATCCGGCCAGACCGCCGCCGAAAACAACCACGTCATCCGTCACTCTGTCCTTTTCCAGATAATAGTTGTTGACGACAACCACATTATCGCCGCGCAGACCGGGGATGGGCGGCAGCAGCGGACGAGAGCCCACGGCGATAATCAGCGCGTCGGGGGCTTCCCGCTCCACATATTCGGCGGTCACCGTCGTATTCAGCCGAATTTCCACACCGGCCTTGCGCGCCAGCAGGGCATAGGTGCCTGCCAGCTGATACATTTCGTATTTGAAGGGCAGCGCCTGCTCGCTTTTCAGAATGCCCCCCGGCTCGCCTTCCTTTTCGCAGAGAATAACCTGATGGCCGCGCCGTGCGGCTGTCCAGGCGGCATACAGCCCGCCGGGGCCGCCCCCTGCCACAAGCACCTTGCGGCGTACCGGCGCGGGCGCGACCTCGTGCCCTTCCAGCTCACGCCCGATAAGGGGATTTACCGTGCAGCGCCGCGTAGCTGTGGCGGCGCGCTCGGCCATGCAGGTAAAGCAGCGCAGGCAGTGCACGATTTCTTCGTCACGGTTGGCCATGACCTTTTCGGGAAGGAAGGGATCGGCCAGCAGGGCGCGCGCCATGTAGACGACGTCCGCCTTGCCTGCCGCGATGATTTCTTCCATCTGTTCAGGGGCATTGAGCCCGCCGATGGTCGCCACCGGGATGGAGACATGCTTCTTGATTTCCGCCGCCAGATAGACATTGCAGCCGTGTTCTTTGAACATGGAAGGATGCGTCACACCAAAGCCGCGCTGATAGGTTCCCGCGGAAACATGGAGCAGATCCACGCAGTCTTCCAGCTCCCGGGCAATGGCAATGCCGTCATCCAGCGTATAGCCGCCCTCGAACAGCTCGGAACCGCTCATGCGGAATTCTATGGGAAAGGCGGAGCCCACGACAGCGCGCACGGCCTGGAGCACCCGCCGGGCAAAACGACAACGATTTTCCAGAGAGCCGCCATACTCATCCTTGCGATGATTGAACCACGGCGAAAGGAATTGATTGATCAGCCAGCCGTGCCCGCCGTGAATCATGAGCATTTCAAAACCGGCGCGTTTGGCAAGCCCGGCAACACGGCCGTAGGCTTCCACAATCTCGTCGATCATTTCGGACGAAAGCTCGCCCACTTCCACGCCGTCGGGCCGGACACAGGCGGACGGCCCCCACTGCGCCAGCCCGTGCTGGCGGGTCTTGTCCGTCATGTACGTGCCGGAATACATGCCGGAATGCGAAAGCTCCACGCTGGGAATGGCCCCATGACGCCGTATGGCGTCGGCCGTATAGGTAAAGGAAGCCAGGGAATTGAGAATGGACGTATCCAGATGGTAGGCATGGCTGCCGTCCGTCCGCGGATGCACCATACATTCGCTCACCGTTACGGCCGCAGCGCCTCCACGGGCGCGCAATTCGTAAAATGCCGTTGATTTGGGCCCGATGCAGCCGTCATTGGTGATGTCCGTACCGCCCATGGGAGCCGAAAACATACGATTGCGAAAGGTCACATTGCCGATGACAAGCGGCGAGCACAAATGAGGAAACGTGCGCTTCATGAAATATAGTCTCCTTACGGGAAAGAAAACGTCATTCATCCGTCGCGGCTGCGGCAGATGACAAAAGAAAAAAGAAAAGGAATAGCTGTCCTGATCCGCGAAAGACTATCACGAAGCAGCACGCTTTCAAAGTCCGCATATCTGCCTGCATGGCGCTCCGGCAGAAATTTTCTTTCCAGATCTTTTTCAGATTGAAACGCTTCGCTTTTCAATCCATACGGCCTGTCGTTTCACGGTAAAAAATGCGCTTTCCGCTCACTTCGAGCCGGGCGGCAAAAGTCCGGGACGTCAGCCCGCGAAACAGGACGCGCCCTCCGCCCTCGCCCCGAAAAAGATAAGGGCACAGACGCGCATGCCGCACGTCCGTGCCCTTTATGAGATGAGTCGGTTGCTATGAATCTCAGCTCTTGGCTGTGGTCTTTTTACGCGTCGTTGTCTTTGTACCGGTCTTGCGCGACGACGAGCTCTTCGAGCCAGCAGCCTTTGTTCCGCTCTTGCCGCCGGTCTTGCTCCTGGCAGGAGCGGGAGCCGGGGCCGCAGCCTCGGGAGCGGCCGGCATTTCCGGCGCAGCATCAACGGCGGGAGCCGTCGCGGCTTCGGGGACGGCTTCCGCCGCAGGAACTTCAGCTTCAGGAGCGACTTCGGGAGTCTGCGCCGCCGCTTCGGCAGGAGCTGCCTCCTCCTTCTTCAAAAGCGGCTGCGGCGTCTTCCCGGCAGGAGCCGGCGTCGCTCCGGCGTCTCTGGCTGCGGCGTCTTGATCGACTTCGGCGGCGACCTTTTCGGCCACCAGACCGGGCGTCAGGCCGCCTTCCTCCTGTCCCGGCTCGCTCCTGACTTCAGAAGCAGAGCTGAAGGCCTGAAGCAGTTCTGCAATGACCGCTTCCGTTGCAGGCACGGCGGGACGGGAAATGACGCCCTCGGGCTTGGGCAGAGGACGTGTCTGCGGCTTTTCGGGTTGCTCGCGCGCGCCCGCGATATCGCGTGCCGCCTGTTCGGCAAGTTCCTTGCTCGGGGCCACGATTCTTGCGGCCTTTTCCGGCTTGATCTCGGGTTCCGCAGCCTTCTTGACCGGCAGCGGGGCCTCGATGACGGTGCCGTCGGGCTC
>CAMBWG010000369.1 GCA_945871415.1 uncultured Desulfovibrio sp. | reverse complement strand
GTTTTACCTTTGAAAAAGGTAAAACGCGAGGCGGCGGCACAGCGCCGCCCGGCCCCAAGCGAGTGGAAAAACCGCGTTTTTTCCGCGAAACGACAGGCCGTATGATTTGAAACGCACAGCGTTTCAAACTGAAAACGTTCCGGGAGAATAAAGGATGCGGGAACGCCGCGGCTTTCCCTGTCGCATCCGTCCCCCGGCGGCGCATATGGATTTGCGCGCCGATGCTGGCGCGGAAAGGGGCATGGAAAACCATGTGGGGGTTATTTCGCGTTTGTCGGGGAAGCGTCGGAGGATGGAGCGCGCGGGATTCGTTTTCAGAAGAAAGTACGCCGGGAGGGGAAAGCTTTCTGAGTGTTTTTTGAGACTGTTGAATAGAGCGTACCGGATGGGAAAATTTTTATAAAGCGCGCTGGGGAAGGGATAGGGGGCTGGGGGAAAGGGAAACACCTCTCGCGCCGGCAGCGACCGGATGGCGGCCGCAGGCCGTGCCCGTTGCGACGAAGGAAGCTACGGGCATCGACAGCAGAGATGAGGGGTTTCCCTTTCCCCCAGAAAAAACTCCGGCGCTACTCAGCGGCAGGCGCGGGGGCGGGAGCGGGGGTGACGTCCACCTGTCGACAGGACAGGCGTTCGAGGGGGACCCAGCCCTGATGGCTGTCGCGGAGCCAGTCGGGGTCAATGACGCGCACGCGGGCCCAGCCGTTGCGCTCCTCGACGAGGAGCAGGGTTTCTTCGGGGACGAGGTTCAGGGTCATGAAACTTTCGTCGAGATCGATTTCCGTGGTTTTACTGTTGCGGATTTTCCGGCAGGGCGCGGCGGGCGCTTCGCACAGGGGTTCGGGGATGGTGTTGCGCAGCTTGCAGTGCGTTTCGTACTTGCGGGGCGTTTCGGGCTGAGGCGCGGGCGCGGGCGCGGGAGAGCGCATCAGGTACAGCGCGCCGCCGAGCAGCGCAAAACAGATCAGGGCCACCAGAAGAAAAAGGCGGGTCGTTTTCATGTGTCGTCCTTTGCGGTCTGAAGACAGGGAACAGTAAGAGAATGTTTAGCATTCACGGCGCGCCGCTTCAAGCAAGCCGGAGCGAAAGCGACTGGACAAGAGTGCACGGACGGCTTACAAGCCCGCAAGGCGGTTGGATCGCCGGAAAAAACACGGAGGAAATCGCAATGTCCCAGACTCCTGCCCCGGAAGTAAACGACATGTCCCTGCGTCTGCCCGACGAACTTCTGATGCAGACGGGCCTGGTGCGGGTCGTGTCCGCCAAGCTCCACGGTATGCGCGTGACGCAGGCCAAACTGGATTATCACGGCTCCATTACCATTGACACCGACATTCTGGAGCGCTCGGGCATGCTGCCACTGGAATACGTGCATGTCTGGAACAAGAACTGCGGCACGCGTCTGGATACCTATGTGCTGCCCGGCGAGCGCGGCAGCGGCATTGTCTGCCTCAACGGCGCGGCGGCCCGCCTCTGCCAGCCCGGCGACGACGTGATTATTTCCGCGGAACGTCAGATAGGCATGCAGGAGTATAAGCAGGGATTTCGCGCCCGCGTGCTCATGTTCTCCCATGAGCCCCGCGTCAATACCGTGAGCGAAACCCTCATCTATGAAATGACCTCCGAAAACGGCGAGATGCGCTTTCAGCTCCGGAATCTGGAAGACTAATATACGGAGATTTTTGCGTTTTATTTTGAGGGGGAAGAAACCCCTTTGCTCTGCTGTCGATGCCCGTAAGGCTCCTGCGTCGCCAAACGGGCACGGCCTTCGGCCGCCCGTCGGGTCGCTGCTCGCGGCAAAAAGTGGTTTCTTCCCCCTCAAACTCCCCCATCTTCCCCAAAACCCGCCAATACTTTAGAGCATTTTCAGTTTGAAACGTTGCGCGTTTCAAACCATATGGCCTGTCGTTACTCTGGGCCGGGCGGCGCTGTGTCGCCGTCTCGCGTTTCTCCTTTTTCAAAGTTGAAACGCTCTATAGGCAAGAGTGGACGAAAGCTCTCTCATGAGTATGCGTAGCCGTCATGTCTTTTTTGTTTGAGAGAGTGTGTAAATTTGAGTTGGTGTGCTCCAAGTCCATTGCGGAAGTCGGACGGCTGCGCCGATGTTTTCCCGCAGCAATGCCGGAAACAGCATATAAAAAAGGGGGAAACCGTCCGGGACGGTTTCCCCCTTGTGCGTTACTGGCGGGACGGAAAAGGACTAGTCCTTCTTGTCCTTCTTCAGCCAGGTCATCATGCCGCGCAGTTCGCGACCGACCTGCTCGAGCTGATGGTTGGCTTCATTGCGGCGGGTGGCAAGGAACATGGGGTACTTGGCGCGGGATTCGAGGATGAAGTCGCGCGCGAACTTGCCGCTCTGGATGTCCTTGAGCACGGCCTTCATTTCCTTCTTCACGTCTTCGGTGATCAGGCGGGGGCCGGTGACATAGTCGCCGTATTCAGCGGTGTTGCTGATGGAGTAGCGCATGCGGGAAAGACCGCCCTCGTACATGAGGTCAACGATGAGCTTCATTTCGTGCATGCATTCGAAGTAGGCCATTTCGGGCTGGTAACCGGCTTCCACCAGGGTTTCAAAACCGGCCTTGATGAGGGCGGAGATACCGCCGCACAGCACGGCCTGTTCGCCGAAGAGGTCGGTTTCGGTTTCTTCGCGGAAGGTGGTTTCGATAACGCCGGAGCGGGTGCCGCCGATGCCCTTGGCATAGGCCAGAGCGATCTGAAGAGCTTCGCCGGTGGCGTTCTGTTCAATGGCGACCAGGCAGGGCACGCCGCCGCCTTCGGTGAAGGTACGACGCACCAGATGACCGGGGCCCTTGGGGGCGATCAGGAAAACGTCCACATCCTTCGGAGGGATGATCTGATTGAAGTGGATGTTGAAGCCGTGCGCAAAGAGCAGAGCCTTGCCCTTGGTCAGATGGGGCTTGATGTCGTTTTCGTAGACGGCGGCCTGCACTTCGTCAGGCAGGAGCACCATGATCAGATCGGCCATCTTGGCGGCTTCCGCTGCGGAAACAGGCTCGAAGCCGTGCTGCTTGGCCAGCTCGTAGTTGGCGCCGCCGGGGCGCTGGCCCACGA
>CAMBWG010000368.1 GCA_945871415.1 uncultured Desulfovibrio sp. | reverse complement strand
GTCAGCAAGACCGCCAGCGCCGCGGAGGAAAAGGCAGTGTATTTGCCGTCGGGGCTATGCCATTTTCTGTTTATCTGTACGCGGTACAGCCCGGCGTCCTCGTTTTGCGCCGAAAACAGCGCAAAATCGTACAAGGAAATGCGCGTCATTTTGCTGCGTATATTGAGCAAAATTGACGCGCATTTCTTTCTCTGCTCCATGGCCTATGCCTCCCATTCCGGGCAGCCGTTGCGCTGGTCGCAGGCAGTGCAGACGGTTTCGGCTACGCGTTCGTCCGTTCGGGGACAAAGGACAGTCCGCACGGCGTCCTCCTCCTGCTGCGTGGCCTGCGGCTGTTCAGCCGCGGCGGCCCTGGCCGCAAGGCGTTCTTCCGCCGTCTTGCGGAGGCGCTTGCAGTCTGTCACCGTCCAGCGGGCGCGGGTCTTACCGCCCACGGCCCATTCCTGCGCTCGCGTGTCCATGCCTGCGGACAGGCAGAACGCTTCCGTTTCCGCGCGCAGGGCTTCCAGTTCCACCTCCTTCCGGCGCTTCTCGGCTTCCTTGTCGGCAGCGGCCTGCGCGTCTTGCTCCATCGGGGCCGGAGCAGGAGCCGGGGCCGCTTCCTGCGGCTGTGTCAGCGGCGCTTCGGCGGGCTGGTCGTCCTGCGCGGCCTCTACGTGTTGGGGCTGTTCCACCTGCGCCGCAATCTGCGCCGTGGTGATGGTCGGGGCCGCCTCCTCTGCGGCAGGGGCAAAGGAGCCGTCCGCCTGCCGCACATAGTCCACGGCGTCCTGTATTTCTTCTGTAGTAGAAACACCTACAAGCAGTTCCGGGGCGTAGAGTTTTCCAAAAAACGACGCTGCCCGGTAGCGCAGCATGACTTCCGGCATGGTCTTCCACTTGGATCCTCGTTTGATGTACCAGCCTTCGCGCACAGCCATTTCTATGGAAACAGCAGGAGAACACAATTTTTCCCCTGTAGCCTTTTCTGTGGCCCATGCGACGCACGAAAAATCATGAATAGTCTCCTCGCAGCTCCTTTCCCTATGCTCACCACTCTTTCTATCTTTGTAAAAATACTGCCATTTGACGCTCTTCTCGCCTTTATCGATGATTTCAAAGCGCAGGGGAGAAAATTTTCCGCAGGCGTTGATGGCGGCAATGATGAACTGGCTCGACCATGCTGGCCGACCTTCAACGATGTACAGATTCTGCATGATCATGAGCGGATCCGCGCGCAATCGCTGCGCCATATTCAACGCGACGACGCAATTGGACATATTGCCTTGATAAAGGCTGGGGACAAGCGTTGAGCTGGCAAGCATGTTGGCCGCCCGCTGCATGAGTTCAAAGCCCCCCAAAGAAAACATGTCCATTCTCGTTTCCGACGGCAGTCCTGCTGTGCGCGCCTTCAGTTCCGCAATAGTCGTCAATTGGGTCATGGCATTACCTCCACCGGCAGGTTGCGTATGCCGGGCAATAATTGGGGTGACAGGTCTGGGAGCGGGGATTGCCGTAGAAGCGCCCGGCATGCAGCAGGGCAGCGGCATGATGCAGCAGGCCGGGGGAATCGGCATCGCCTACCAGCCGGGCACGGGCGTTTTCCACCGTGCCGGAGCCGGCGCGCTGCCCTTTGGCTGTCTTGCCCGCCTGCAGACCGAGGATATGGGCCGGGGCCGTGATACGCACGCCGTAGCTGGCGGCCGTCAGCAGCTCGTACACGCCGAGCTGGGCGGCATGGCCGGTCGTCCTGACTGTTCCGTCAGCGGCCACGGCGCTCTTGCCGGTCTTGATGTCCGCGATGCCGTAACCAAGAATCGGATCGCGATAGATGCGGTCTGTCGTTCCGGTCAGGACAAGGCCCACATCCTCAATCACGAGAGCCTCGCAAGAGGCCTCGACCGCCGCCCAGTCGTATTCCGGCGACACCTGCTCGCAGTAGAGACGGCAGAGGTCGATGCCGATCTTTTCCACGTCGGCGGGCTGCATGTCGCCGCTCCAGTCCACGTCACTGGTGCGGGCCTCCTCTCTGGCTGCATCCGCCACAATGCCCGCCGCGTCGTCAAAAGAAATCGGCTCGCCGTTGATGACGGCCTGATCGAAGGCCGCCGCCCCGGCGTGGACGGCATGGCCAAGCACGGCGCCCGGCCCGGAGGGCAGGCGCAGCCCGCGAAGGTGCTTTGCTTCCCAGCGGGCGGGACAGTCGAAAAGATCCGCCAGCGAACTGGCGCGGATGGCGATAACATCAGGCGTCGGCATGGCTCCGTCTCCTTTGCGTTGCCTTCATGGCGTTGAAAATCCAGCGCATCACCCACCACGGATAGGGGCCATAGCGGCGGCCCCGAAAAATCATTGTCCACATCTGCATAGCGTTCTCCTTCCAGAATCATTGCCGCCGCCCGACGGCGTACTGCCGGGCGGCGGTGTGATGCTAGAAAGCATGGACGGGGCGCTGGAGCGTGGCCGGGAAGTCCACGCCGGGGCGCACGCCGTAGTCGTCGCCGTCGCCGGACGGCTCGTCCATGTCCGCCGCCTGCCAGGCGTCGGCATGGCAGCGGCAGTGACTTTCCGGGCCGAGCAGCACGACCGCGCCAAAACCGGCGTCCGGCTCCACGGCCTCGCACAGGCAGGGCGCAAGCTGTCGGCTCACAGCGCCCAGCGGGCCGGAGTCGGGGACGGTTACGGTCGTCATGAAGCGAATTCCCCAGTGAGCGCAGGTGGCGCAGGTCTTGTCATCATTCATCCCCTATCCTCCTCTATTTCCGGCACGAGCCGGACGCATGGTTCATCTGAAAACATCCAGAGACTGAAAAACCGCCAGCATCAGAAAGATGCCGACGGTTGCAAGCCAGCCCCGCCAGTTGGTGCGGGGAGAAATTTCGCGCCACATGCGCTCTCCTTTCCCGCGCTCCGACAGCCTGCGGCACATGCCAGTCGATACCCAATAAACCGGAGCGCTGGCGGTTGCGGTGATGCGCCCCGATGGCGCGGGAAATACGAACAATAAAAAAGGCCCTCCGTTTCCGGGGGGCCTCACCACGGCGAGAGCGTCAGGGCCTCTATGCGTATGCGGCGATCTGGCTGTCCGCCAGCTCCACACCGGCATCCA
>CAMBWG010000367.1 GCA_945871415.1 uncultured Desulfovibrio sp. | reverse complement strand
GGACAACAGCGGCCGCACGACGGATTTCAGCCACGTGGTGCTGATCATGACGTCCAACGCCGGGGCTTTTGAAATGTCCAAAAGCTCTCTGGGCTTTACGCCCGGCAGCCGGGACGATGCGGCGTCCAGGAGTCTGGAAGCCGTGGAACGCCTGTTTACGCCGGAATTTCGTAACCGGCTGGATGCGCTGGTTCCCTTCCGCAGCCTGACCCCCGAACTCATGGAACGTATTGTGCGCAAGTTTGTGGGCGAGATTGCCGACGCTCTGCGCGAGCGCAACGTGCGGCTGACGCTGACGCCCCGGGCGCGGCAGTGGTTTGCGGAAAAAGGCTTTGACGCCCGCATGGGGGCGCGTCCCCTGCGCCGCCTGCTGCGAAGCGAACTGGAGGACGTGCTGGCGCAGGAACTGCTGTTCGGGGCGCTGGCACAGGGCGGCGTTGCGCGGGTGGGCGTCCGCGACGGGGCGCTGACCGTGACGACCGAACCGGCGGCGTCGGCATGATGCCGCCCCGGCTGGAGATCGTTCGTCGCTGTGCCGCAGCCTTTCCGCCGCTTGAAACGGCCTTTGACGACGGTTTGCTGTGCCGCGGCGGCGATCTGCGGCCGGAATGGCTGCTGGCCGCCTATTCCGGCGGTATTTTCCCCTGGTTCAATCAGGGCGTCCCGCTGTGGTGGGCCCCGGACCCGCGCTGCGTGCTGCCGCTGGAAGCGTTCCGTCTGCCGCGCCGCAGCGCCCGTTATATCCGAAGCAGGGGCTTTACGCTGACGTGGAACGCCGCCTTTGAACAGGTCATCAGGGCCTGTGCCGCCCCCCGGCGCTATGCGGGCAGGGAAGAGACGGGCACCTGGATCAACCCGGATATGGTGCGCGCCTATACGGAACTGCATCAGCTGGGTTACGCCCACTCGCTGGAGGTCTGGCGGGAGGGGGCGCTGGTCGGCGGGCTGTACGGCGTGAGTCTCGGCAGGGCCTTCTTTGGCGAATCCATGTTTCACCGGGAGAGCGAAGCCTCACGGGCCGCTCTGGCCGGTCTGGTGACGCTGCTGCGGCAACGCGGGGTAACGCTGCTGGACTGTCAGATGGAAACGCCGCACATGATGGGCATGGGGGCGGAACTGTGGCCGCGCACGCGCTATATGGCGGCGCTGCGCGAGGCTGTGTCGTCGCCTCATGAACTGCCGCAACTCTGGCTTCCCTGGACGGAACGCTACGAGCACCGGGACGGCCTGTGGCAGTCCCGCGCGGAAAAGGGAGCTTCCTGTGGATCATTTTGAATTGCAGAGTACGCACAGCCCCACGGGTGATCAGCCCGCGGCCATCGGCGAACTGGTCGCCAATCTTGAGGCCGGCGTTCCGGCGCAGGTGCTGCTGGGCGTGACCGGTTCCGGCAAGACGTTCACCATGGCCAACGTCATTGCCCGCTGCAACCGGCCCGCGCTTGTGCTGGCTCCCAACAAGACCCTCGCCGCGCAGCTCTACAACGAGTTCCGGGAACTTTTTCCGCGTAATGCCGTCGAGTATTTCGTCAGTTATTACGATTACTACCAGCCGGAAGCTTATGTTCCGGCCTCGGATACCTACATCGAAAAGGACTCGTCCATCAATGACAATATCGACAAGCTGCGGCATGCGGCCACGCACGCCCTGCTGACGCGCCGCGACGTTGTCATTGTGGCCTCCGTTTCCTGCATTTACGGTCTGGGCTCGCCGGAATTCTATGCAAAGATGGTGATTCCCGTGGAGGCCGGGCAGCGTTTCCCGATGGATGACCTGATCGGCCGTCTGGTGGAAGTGCAGTACGAGCGCAACGATTACGATTTTCATCGCGGGACCTTTCGCGTGCGGGGAGACGCGCTGGAAATCATTCCGGCCTACCATCATGAGCGGGCGCTGCGCATTGAGTTTTTCGGCGACGATATCGACAGGATGTGCGAGATTGATCCGCTGACGGGCGAGACGCTCTGCGATATTTCCAAGACGGTGCTCTATCCGGCCAGTCACTTCGTCTCGGCGCAGGATAATCTGCACCGGGCCTGTTCCGACATCCGCACGGAGCTGGGCGAACGGCTGCGCTGGTTCAGGGAAAACGGCAAGCTGCTGGAGGCCCAGCGCATCGAGCAGCGCACGCAGCTCGATCTGGAAATGATGGAGGAGCTGGGCTACTGCAACGGCATTGAAAACTACACCCGTCACATGGACGGGCGCAAACCCGGCGAGCCGCCGTCCTGTCTGCTCAATTATTTCCCCGAGGATTTTATTCTTTTTGTGGACGAGTCCCACATTACCGTGCCGCAGATCGGCGGCATGTACAAGGGGGACCGTTCGCGCAAGCAGACGCTGGTGGATTACGGCTTTCGTCTGCCTTCGGCGCTGGACAACCGGCCGTTGCAGTTCAACGAATTTACCCGTCTGCTGCATCAGGTCGTGTACGTGTCGGCCACGCCGGGCAGGTACGAACTCGATCAGGCGCAGGGCATTGTTGCCGAACAGATTATCCGCCCCACGGGGCTGGTGGACCCGGAGGTGGAGGTGCGGCCCACCAAAGGGCAGATGGACGATTTGCTGGGCGAATGCCGCGCCCGCATCGAGCGGGGAGAGCGCGTCCTTGTCACGACGCTGACCAAGCGCATGGCCGAGGATTTGACGGAATACTGCTGCAATATGGGCGTGCGGGCGCGCTATCTGCATTCGGATATCGACACGCTCGAACGCATGCAGATTATCCGCGCCCTGCGTACCGGCGAGTTTGACGTGCTTGTGGGCATCAACCTTCTGCGCGAGGGGCTGGATATTCCCGAAGTTTCGCTGGTCTGTATTCTGGATGCGGACAAGGAAGGTTTTCTGCGTTCCACGGGTTCGCTGATTCAGACGTTCGGCCGGGCCGCGCGCAACGCGCACGGGCATGTCATTCTCTATGCCGACACGGTGACGGCATCCATGAAGGCCGCCATGACTGAAACGTCCCGCCGCCGTGAAAAGCAGCAGGCCTACAATGCCGAGCACAACATCACGCCGCGCAGTACCAGCAAGAGTCTTGCGTCGCCGCTCGACGCCCTCTACGCGGACGCCGCCGGTAGTCGCGGCAAGG
>CAMBWG010000366.1 GCA_945871415.1 uncultured Desulfovibrio sp. | reverse complement strand
CTCATAAAAGGCAAAAGACGCTTGCAAGCACAGCTCTAACGGAATAATAGAGCACATTACAAAGTCCACCCCTCCCAAGCCAACGAGGCGCCCATGAACTCTCTGAATGTACGCGTCAAACTGTCCATCATTTTCTCTTTGATCATTCTGGCGATCGCGGTGCTGGCCTATGTGCCCTGGCGGTCCATGGGCCGCCTGCAGGCCCAGACGGTATCGATCAATACCCTGGATCTTCCGGTACTGAACACCGCCACGGAAATCTCCGAAGGCATCGTGAACATGCGGCTGGTCATGCGCGACTATATCGCCACGCCCAGTCCGGAAAAATGGCAGGCATCGCAGGACCGGATGAAAGAACTCCTGAAAGCCGTGCAAAAGGCGCAGGATCTGGCGCAACGCCATCCCGAACGGACGGACTTCGCCAGGGGCGTGAGCGTGCTCACCGCCGGGGGAGGGGCCTATACCCGGGCCTGTCAGGATCTACACGGGATCATGCAGAACGTCGCCGCGCTCACGGACGAGCTCAGCGAGGAGGGACAAAAACTCCTCGATGCGGCAACGGCATTTCAGGAAAACGCGGTCTCCGGAACTCCCGCCCGCGCGCTGGGGCACGAACTCATCGCCTTGGTGACGGATCTGCGGCTCATGACCCTGATCGCGCTGCGCCAGAACGACACGCCGCGCCTGAAGCAACTGGCTGCGGAGCGGATCAAGGAAATCGAGACGCTTCAGGCCCGGGCGCGGGAACTCGCCCCCGAACTCAAGAAACAGACCGATCTCATCGACCATGAATCGTCCGATTACAAGAAAGTCTACGCGGCTCTGACAACGGAGCTGACAAAACAGGACGAGCAGTACGCCAAACTGGTCGCCATCGCCGAGGAAGGCCAGAAGGCCGCCGCCGATCTGGAAATGTCCGCCCGCTTGGCCATGACCGCGGCGGGGAACGATTCCGTCCAGAGCATGAGCGAAACCCGGACCTCGATCCTCTGGCTCGGGGTGGTCTGCCTGTTGTTCTGCCTGTTCTTCTCCCTGTATATGGGCATGGACATCACCCGGTCCATCGAGCGCTGTCTGTCCACCATGCTGACCATTGCGGGAGGCGATTTCGAAGCGCGTTGCAATCTGCCCCGGGGCGACGAATTCGGCCGCCTGGCCGGGGCCATCAACAAGGCCTTCGATGAAGTCCTCAACCGCCTGCACTGGTACGAGAGTATCCTGAACGCCCTGCCTTTCCAATTGGCCGCCATGGACAAGGATCGCAAGTTCACCTTCGTCAACAGCAGCGTTCTGAAGACGTTCGGCAAAAAGCAGGAGGACATGCTGGGCAAGCCCTGCAGAACCTGGGGAGCTTCCATCTGCGGCACCCCCGACTGCGCCATCGACTGCTGCGAACGGGGCCAGCGTGAAGTGGAATGCCTCATGCCCGGTCTCGGCAACTTCAAAGCGATGGCCGTACGCCTGAACGACCGCTTCGGACAGCATATCGGCTATGTGGACATGACCTTCGATATCAATGAGGAAAAACGCCTGGCGGAAGAGGCTTCCAACGCTCTGACGGCCGGAAAGCAGGCTGCCGCCGAATCGATCTCCAAGGTGGTGGAGCGCGTGTCCTCCGCCGCGTCTCAATTGGCCGCCCAGGTGGAGCAGTCGGCCCGAGGCGCCGAACAGGCTGCGGTCAGAATGGCTTCGACCTCCGCGGCCGTGCAGCAGCTCAGCGCCGCTGTGGTGGAAGTGGCCGGCCACGCCTCTGAGGCCGCGGAAGCTTCGGAAGAGACGCGCAAACGCGCTGAAAACGGCGCGGAACTGGTCAACAGCGTTGTTTCCGGGATGGACGGCGTCCAGTCGCGGGCCAAGGAACTCAAAGGAGACATGCAGACGCTGGACAGCCAGGCGGAAGCCATCGGCACCATTTTGACCACCATTGCCGACATCGCCGATCAGACCAACCTGCTGGCCCTGAACGCGGCCATTGAAGCCGCCCGCGCGGGCGATGCCGGGAGAGGTTTCGCCGTGGTGGCCGACGAAGTGCGCAAACTGGCGGAAAAAACCATGAGCGCCACCGCCGAAGTGGACAAAGCGATCGGCAATATCCAGAAAAGCGCGGCCCGAAGCATGGATCAGGTGGACGGCTCCGTAAACGCCATTGCAGACGCCACGGGCAACGCCAATCAGTCCGGCGATGCTCTGAAAACAATCGTCGTCATGGTCACCAACGCTTCGGATCAGGTGCGCGCCATCGCCACCGCCTCGGATGAGCAGTCGGCTTCGGCGGAGGAAATCTCCCAGTCAATCACCGACATGAACACCATCGCCGCCGAAACGGCGGTGGCCATGAAAGAAGCCGGGCAGGCCGTGCAGGACCTGGCCGAACAGGCCCGCGTGCTGCGGTCCATCGTCGAGGACATGAAGCGCTGAAACATATCCGAGGGAGGGGGCGCGGGGAAAGCCCCGCCCCCCGCCTATTGAAGTATAGCCAAGATTCCACTACACAGCGGAGATGCGCGCCGTCACCTCCCTTCTCCTGATCACCAAAGTCCGCAACGACGCTGTTCGGGCCACGGCTTCAGCCATGCTCAACTGGCTGGAGCACCGGGGCGTCGTCGGACGCACGCTGTCCGCCGACGCCTCGCAGCCCGATTTGCTGAAGGCGGCGGCGGGCGTTGACGCCGCGGCGGTCTTGGGGGGCGACGGCACCTTTGTGGGCATCGGCCGCAAACTCATCGGAACCGGCATTCCGCTTCTGGGCGTCAATTTCGGGAATGTGGGTTTCCTGACCGAGGTCACTGCGCAGCTCTGGCCGGAAACGTTCGAGAGACTTCTCAAAGGCCGTATGACCGAAGAACCCCGGCTTACCCTGGATTGGAGCGTCGTTCGGGAAGGACGCGAGATCGAAACCGGACACGCGGTCAACGATGTGGTCGCGGGGCGGGGAACTCTGGCCCGGATTCTGTCCCTTGACGTGCGCGTCAACAAGCAGCGTCTGGGGCGCGTGCGCTGTGACGGGATGATCGTCTCGACCCCGGCGGGCACGTCTGGCTATGCGCTTTCCGCCGGGGGTGCCCTGGTGCATCCCGATCTGAACGCCCTT
>CAMBWG010000365.1 GCA_945871415.1 uncultured Desulfovibrio sp. | reverse complement strand
TGCCCGGCCTGAGCGCCGAGCTGGATGCCCGCGCCCAGAGAACTGCTTCCGCACAATCCGGCGGGCTGCGCGGCCTTGCCGTACATATCCTCGGTTTTCATGGCTTCGCCCGCCACGGCCTGTCCCTTGAGCGTGGCGGCATTGCTTTCCTTGAGGGCGACCAGCGCCCGCACGATGGTGGCCGATTCCGTCTTGATGGTGCCGATGATGTTCTGCGCGGCGACGAGAATTTCCGAGCGGATGGCTTGCGCTTCCGCCGCCGTATAGGCGTTCACCGCCTGGATGGTTTCCGTTTTTGCCACCGTGATCATGGCGTTGATGGAGCCGCAGCCGCAGCCTCCGGCCCAGGCAGAAGCCGGGAACAGAACGAGCGCCAGGGCAAAAAAGAGCTTTTTCATTGTTCCCTCGCTATTTCATTGGCAATTTCCAGGATGACGTTGACAACTTCCTCGTCGGCGTCGCTCTGATCCTCGACATGCCGCCTGCGGCGTTCGACTTCGGCTTTTGCGGAACCTCCGGGAAAACGTTTCGCCAGCCGCCGCAGGGTTTCGGACGGCCCCAGGCGCTGGTACAGGTTGTTGCGGATGGCGACATCTTCCGTAGTCGTGCTGAAAGCCCACAGGGATTGAGGGCCGATGGTCAGCGTGAGGACGAGTTGGGACATGCCCGCGCCCGTGCGAAAGAGCGCGACCAGATTGGCCCCGGCCTTGCCGGGCTTGCCCAGACGCGAAAGTGCATGGCGGCAGGCTCCGTTGAGGCCGAAGCGTTGCGTCAGGTTTTCAATGCTTTTTTCCGTGCCGGAGCCGAGGATGACCACGGTTGTGGCCAGTTCGTCGGTGATGATTTTGGGAATGTCGTCGATGGACTGCGTGTACAGCCCGATGGACAGGTTCCACTTGCGCGATTCCCGCGCCATCGTGGTCATGTCCGCCTGAAGCTGTCCGGCCACCGAGGTGTTGCCCGTTACGCGGTGAGCCTCGTCATAACAAAGACGTTTGGGGTCTTCGCGGATGGCCTCAATGCGTCTGGCATGATAATCCTGATAGTATTCGGGCATCAAAGCGACATCGGCGGGCATCAAAAAGAAGCGCGAACCAAGAACGTGTCGGGCCAGCATATACATGACCGCCGACTGTCGGTCAGCCGTGGCGCCGCCGCGCGGAGCCACTTCGTCCAGGTCGAGACTGACGATCTGCGCGTCGCCCAAATCGAACCGGGTGGGTTCCTTGAGGATGACATACGCCTCGATGGCGTCCAGCAGGGAGCGCCAGACATTATTGATGGTGCGATCCTCATAAGTCTGCTGGATGCCCTTGTTCTGCCGGAGCTGCGCGCTCACATCGGCCAGCAGGGGCACGGCATAGCGTTGGGCCTGCAACGCTTCATGGACATGCCCCCGCTCGAAAAGACCATCCACCACTTCCCACCAAGTGGTGGAGGTGTCACGGCTGATGCCTTCATTGACGATGAGTTCATGCAGTTCGGGTAGGACGTTGGGCTGATAGAGCCGGGGATGATTGCCGTCAGAGAGTTCCTCATAGGCAAGGTCGATGGCCCGGCCTATCAGGCCGGGCACGCCGTCCGCCGGAGCATTGACATCCAGAGGCGTGGCCAGCAGCGATAGCAGATTGACCAGAAACGCCTTGTGCGAGGGCAACGGCTTGCGGTTGCCGAGCGGCGTGTCGAAGGGATTGACGGCATACTCCGGCGTCATTCTGAGCCGGTGATAGGCCGCCAGATGTTTTTTGTCCGCAGGCAGGTTTTCCCGCAGCAACGTGATCAGCCCGGAAGAAGACGGCCCCACATCCACGATGGACAGCCACGGCAGGCGAGACAGCCCGGCCTGCGTAACAAAGGAGAAGTTCATGGCGTTGAGGAAGACCGATTTACCCCCGCCCATCGGAGCTACCCCCAAATCAATCCACGCGGCCTGTTCCGAGGAGTTGGCCGCGTAAGGCATGATTTTACCGTCCTGAGTGCGGAACAGGAGGCTCCCCTCCCGCCACGGCGAAGCCGAACGCAGCGGCCACATGCCGATGGCGTCCTGAAGCGGCGCGGCAGTGACCGGAGCCGGACTGGTCGGCATCATGCCGGGCAGGGTCGCGGTAAAGCCGAGCAGCGGATCGCCCACGGCTTCCGACACGTCGGTCGTCCCCCATCCCTGCACGGCTTTGGAGAGTTCCGCGACGCGCCGCCTGAGCAGCAGATGGGCCTCCTGTTCGCTTTGGCGCACACAGGCCCAGGTACAAAGGCAGATGCGGAATTTCACGCAGCACACGCCATCCAAATCCAGAGCGCGCAAGGCTTCCACGGCATTATTGAGCCGTTTGTTGTCCGCGTTCGTGAACGCCAGAATGGCGGCCAGCAGAGGCTTGAGGCCCATGTTCAGACCGCCGTCTTCCAGCAGAAAGGACATCCGGTACGGCAGACGTTCGTCCCGCCGCGCCAGAACGCGGAAGAAATCCTGAAAAGGCCGGGGCGTCTGCGGCATAAGCGTCATGATCAGCGGCCCGTACAAACGGTCGCCGATGCGTATGGCGTTACGGGAAAGCATTTGCCCCTCACGCGGCCAGAGCTGCGTCCTGAAGTCCGGGTACATGACATTATGCAGCATGTCCCTCTTGCCCATGTCCGGGTCGGGCAGCCGCAACGGTAGAACATCGCCGGGAACAAGGGCCTGCCACGTCCGGCAGGTGAACTCCGGCGCGATGCACATGCGGATGTCCCGCAGGGCCTCATGCGCCGAAAGCGGGAAGGCCAGCAAATCCACCTGCCGGAAGGCGTCCAGTACGCCGGTCAGAAAGCCGTTGTGCGCGTCATGCAGGGCGGCGACGGCACGAGCAATCTGCTGGCAACCCGCAAGTGTGGGCATTTTGGACATGGCCGCGTCGCGCTCCTTCAGCGCCGTCTTCCGCAGGGTGTCGGGCAGCACGGCGGGCCGTGTCCACAGCACAATCCAGCATGTTTCCAGAGCGCAATAGCGTTCCAGAGCCTCGCCCCAATCCTCCAGCAGCGGGCCGATGTGCAGACCGAGATTGTGTGCTGTCAGCCGGGACGGCTGGAGCAGTTCGGCAATGCGTTCCCCGCTGCTTTCC
>CAMBWG010000364.1 GCA_945871415.1 uncultured Desulfovibrio sp. | reverse complement strand
TGTCGCCTTTCCACACGCGCTATGCGCAATCTTTATTTTGTCGGACGTTTTCAGGCATAATAGAAGACTGATTAAGTCTGTCGCTTATCAGTTTCATCAAAGCTGAATTTTGTGCTTTCAATTCTATAAGTTCTCGTTCCTGAACTTTGAGCAGCTTTTTTGTCTTTTCAAGCTCATGACGACAACTGGCTTCTGGGGAATCCCACGGAAAAATGAGTGAGCCTCCCAAATAGTCGATCACTTTTCCGGCCATGCTTAAATGAAGATTATTTTTGGGGCGTGCAGGCATGTCTCCGTTGCCGGAGAGTGCCCGCTTCGTCCTGATGTATACGCTCAATCCCCCTTGATCGACTCCTGAGTTTATCGCTAACTCATATATATTTTTTGCTTTTTTATCTTTCAGGGCACGCTCTACAGCATCAATGAATTTTTGTTCGATATTCATGGCGCACTTTTACATTTTTTTTGCGTTCGCCAAAATGTGTTCACCTAAATATTCTTGACACAACTTTGGTGAACGCCATAAAATGACCGGCATGAACAAGCAATCGCTTCGAGAAGACATCCTCGCTTTTTTGGCGGGACGCGGCATATCTCTCCACCGTTTAGCGCAGGAAAGCGGCGTGGATAGCAAAAGCCTGTGGCTTTTCGTCCACAAGGCAAACTCCAACCTGAACACGGATTCCTTGTTCCGCCTCTGGCCCCATCTCTATGGGGAACAGAGGCCCCTGCCTCTCGTCAAAGGGCAGCCTGCCCCGGCTGAGGTCAGCGTCATATCCCCAGCAGCGGACGCAGGAGAAAACGTGCCCGTACAGCCTGCCCGGGAAAGCAGCTAGACAGAGCGCGGCGGAAGAGGCGCTCCTGTTCGGCAAGGGAGAGCGTTTCGGCGGCATAGCTCCGCCAGGCGACAGCCGTGGCCGTGCGCAGGCGAACGAGGGCAAGCAGCCGGTCGCCGTGGCGGCGGACGGTCAGGCTCACAGTGACAACAAGAGGGGGCGGCATGAAACCACGCTACCGCCCCCGGACTCCAGAAGGAACAACAAGATGCAAACTCCGTTGCAGCGTATTTGCGCCCTGTTGCAGCAGGCGTGCTTCTCATACCCCGGCGGCATGCGGGCCGTGCGACAGGCTATGGCCGACAAGAAGGGCGTCAGCGAACGCTCGGAATCCACCTTCTACGCCAACATGAATCCCAACGGCGCGGGAAAGCTCAAAATGGAAGAGTTCATGGGGGTGATGGAAGTAACCGGCGACCTGCGGGCCCTGCGCTGTCTGGCGGCCTTTTTCGGGCAGAGCCTTGTGCCTCTTGAGGCTGCGGAGCCGGATGCTCCGACGGTTGAGGCGGAGATGTTGCAGGATTATCCGGCCGTCGTGGAGTTTCATGCGGCGGCCAAACGTTATCAGGAAGGCAAGGAAACTTCCGTCGAGGTGCTGACGAGACTGGAAGCCGCCGTTCTCGATCTTCGGCAAACGGCCTCTATGGCTCTGGAACACGGGAAGAAGTAGTGCCGGCCAATATCCGTCCCTTTGCCTGCGTGCAGGCGCTCAGGCAGGCGCGCGACTGGGGGCGACGTGCCGCGCTCCTGATGGAAAAAGGAGGAACGACCATGTCGACTATCCATTTTGATCTGCCCTACAGCGCGGAACGCGCCGCGTCCTGCGTGGGCGCGCCGCACACGGTCTTTTTCTGGCGACACGGCGGCAATGTCTACGTCGTGTCCCCGGAAGACGGCGTGCCGCGAGTCATGGATGACCAATCCTTTCGGAAAGCCTACGTGCCGGAGCATCTCTGTCCGCCCGCGGTACGGGAACAGCGCTTTGCCGATATGTCCAGCTTTGCCCGCTGGCGTGCTGGGAGGTAGCCGTGCGCTACCTGTCCGTATGTTCAGGAATAGAGGCCGCGAGCGTCGCATGGGCTCCGCTGGGATTTTCCCCCGTGGCGTTTGCGGAGGTCGAGCCGTTCCCCTGCGCGGTTCTGGCCCGACACTATCCCGATGTGCCAAACCTCGGCGACATGACCATGATTGACGGCTCCTCGTTGCGCGGACGTGTGCATGTGCTTGTAGGCGGCACGCCCTGCCAGTCATTTTCCGTGGCCGGGCTGCGGAGAGGGCTGGATGACGAACGAGGCAATCTTGCCCTTGAATTTGCGAGGCTGGCGGATGAGTGCAATCCAGCTTTCATTGTTTGGGAAAATGTCCCCGGAGTTCTCTCCGACAGGGGAAACGCTTTCGGATGCCTTCTGGCAGCACTGGCCGGCGAAAATGCGCCGCTTCTCCCGCCAGGGGGAAGATGGACGGACGCTGGTTATGTGCTTGGACCCGGCAGGACAATCGCGTGGCGCATCCTTGATGCCCAATATTTCGGCCTGGCCCAACGCCGCCGCCGTGTCTTCCTTGTCGCATGTCCTTGCGGAGGAGCCGATCCCCGAAAGGTTCTTTTTGAGTTCGGCGGCCTGCGCAGGGATACTCCGCCGAGCCGCGAAAAGGGGCAGGACATTACCCAGGCTCTTGCAAGAAGCCTTGGAACGGGAGGCCCGGACGACAACCGGGCGCAGGGGGGATTCTACGTCCCCCAGATTGTAGAGCAGGCCATGTCCTGCAAGTGGAGCAAGGGCACTTCCGGCCCGGCCGGCGCTGTACGTGAGAATCCGCAATCCGGCCCCCAGGGGAGGGGATACCGCGAAGACGGTATTTCTTACACTCTTGAAGCCCGCGCAGAAGTTCAGGCAATTCTATCCCAATATGGGAGCATTGCGGGAAGCCTCACAAGCGAGGGGTACGACAGTTCCCCCTGCGCCGACAGGGGACAGACGATGCTGCTTGACGCACGAGTAAGGAGGCTCACTCCTCTGGAATGCGAACGTCTGCAAGGCTTCCCCGATCACTATACCCGCATCGCCTGGCGTGGAAAAAGCGCTGAGAACTGTCCCGACGCCCCGCGATACAAGGCCCTTGGCAACTCGATGGCCGTGCCCGTCATGCGCTGGATCGGAAAACGCATTCTCATGGCGGACAAGCTGATGTCGGCATCCGTGGAGGTATGAGTATGGCGCGCTATCGCAAAATATCCCCCTGCATCTGGAATGACGCCAAGGTGCGCG
>CAMBWG010000363.1 GCA_945871415.1 uncultured Desulfovibrio sp. | reverse complement strand
TCGGATGTCAGCGCGGGATCGAGCAGCGCGTGAATGCCCCCGCAGTCCGAATGCCCCAGTACAATAATATGCTCCACCTGCAAGTGACATACGGCGTATTCCAGAGCCGCGGCCACGGCGTCCGGGGGCGTTGCCTGCCCGCAGTGTGGCACAAGGTTGGCCACATTGCGCACGACGAAAATATCGCCGGGATTACAGCCCATCAGGATGGCCGGATCAACGCGGGAATCCGAGCAGGCAATCACAAGCGCATGAGGATTCTGCCCCTGGCGCAGGGTATTGTACAAATCATTTTCAGCATCATAATAGAAGTTACGGAAGTTGGAAAAACCTTGAAGAAATTTATGGAAATCTCTCATAAAACCTCTTTGCGCCCCGAGCGGCGCCACGCGGGGCAAAAATTTACTCTCACTCCCCTTCGGTCAGTGTATCATCCTGACCGAAGGTCTCATAAAAGGCCCGTTCCGCGCCAGAATCGCCGATAAGATACAGCTCCTCTCCTCTGGCAAACACATGGCGGGGGTCCGGGTTGATGTACAAATCCCCCTGAGCATCGCGCAGGGCAACAACGCTGCAATGCGTTTTGCTGCGGATACCGCTGGACATGAGTTCTCGTCCATCCAGGCGCTTGCCGACGGTACTCCGAAAAATATTCAGCCCTTCATTAATCATTGTCACCTTGCCCGGGGCCAGCAGGTTGATAATGCTGCTGGTCACCATGGAGGCCAGCGACAACACCAGATCCGCCCCGGCGGCGTGCAGAATACCCACATTTCGGTCGAGCGTTGCGCGGCTGATAATCTGAATATCTTCCCGCAGTCGCCGACAGTAGAGGGTCAGATAGATATTGGTGTCGTCATCGTGCGTCGTGATGATGACGGACGGCGCAGTGCGGATACCGGCCTTTTCCAGCACATCAATATCCGCCGCGTCGCCGACAACGATACGATCCGGCGCTATGTGGCGTTTCATGCTCTTGTCCACAATGCAATACTGACGGCCTCCGGCCTCCAGCTGCCGCGCCGCTGCCAGACCGACGCGCCCGCATCCCAGAATCAGCACCGGGGCATCCTCATTGACGACCTGCTGCGTCCTCCCGGAGGCCAGCAGACGGTTGACCGACTCTATCTGCTCTTCCGTTCCGGCGATGACCATGACCATAGTGCTGGTAAACCGGGTTGTTGCCGTGGGCAGAACAAATTTTCCCCGTTCCTGCAGGCCAACGACGTTGGCCCCGGTCAGCTGACGCAGACCGCTTTCGCTCAGGGACTTGCCCACAAGGCGCGTGCGCATGACCGGAGCCTCAGCCACGGCAAGCTCCTTGAAACGGCTGATGACGGTAGCCTGCGCGTCGCCGTTGAGAACCCGCCGCGCCAGCGCCTCGCCCAGCAGCTTGTGAAAACGAAAGACGTGACTGCATCCGGCCAGCTGCAAAATATCAATGGCATCGTCGCTTTGCACACCGGCAACAATGGGAACATGGCGATCCACGTCGCGGGCGGTGAACACAATGTTTGTGTTGCGCACGTCGCTGTCCAGCACGACCATCATGGCGGCGGCGGACAGACGCAGCTTGCGGTACACATCGCCGGAGTCATGTTCGCCCGCAACGGCCTCATATCCCTGATCCAGCAAATCCAGCGTCGTCTGGCTGTCATGACTGAGGATGACGCAGCGCGCGCCGTAGTTTTTCAAATCGTCAACGAGGTTGAGCGCAATGGGGTCCGGACTGACAACAATAATATGTCCCTTGACTTCCGGCGGCAGGGAACGGGGCGTATGTCCCTTTTTCTGCACCTCCAGCCACGGAGCATAAAAAAACTGAATAAAGGTAAACGGCAGCATGATCAGGAGCAGCAGCACCCCCGATAAAAGAACAACAATGGAAAAAAGACGCCCCAGATCGGACGTAAACGTAATATCGCCGAACCCCAACGTGGACATGACCGTCAGCGTCCAGTAAACGCCGGTCACCCAGGAATAACTGCGTCCTTCATACTCCATGATGTAATGAAAGACGATACTGTAGATGGCAATAAGCATCAGCAGCATGAAAATAAATCGCATCAGGAAGCTGATGTTGCGTCGCATGCCTCGCTGCTGCATGAACAAGGATATCTGGGAAGTAAGAAATTTCATGATTACTCGCTAAAAGATGAGTGCTGTCGGGCCTGCTCACTGCCCGGGCATGTTTGTCATCAATCGCCGCCCTTTCGTCAAGCGCAAGCGGCAGCCTTCTCCCTGCGAAGCTCCCCACGCATACCGGGTCCCCGCCGGCGGGCAGCACGACAGCCGCTCCCCCCGCCTGCGACAAGACACGGCAAAAACTGCTTTTCGGAAAAAGTATTTGCCATTTTTGCAACCAAATGGTATCGAAAAGATATGAAAAATTTTTTCGACATGGCCATTGAAACCCTGGTAAAGGCACGCAACAGCGCCGGAAGCACAGCCAAGCTGGCAGAGATGACAGGCGTCAATCCGGTAACGCTGGGCCGCTGGATTTCCGGGGAGCGCAAGCCGACGCTCAATGAACTGAGCAAGGTCTTTGATCTCCTCGGCGTCAGTCTGTCGCAGCCTGCCGTGGATGTGACGCAATATGCCATGATACCAAAAGTTAATGCCAAAGCCGGAGCCGGGAGTTCGCTGATCACCACAGATGCCGTGCTGGGCTTCTATGCCTTCAATCATACTTTCCTGCATAGTATCGGCGTGCAGGCCAGAGATGCTCTCCTGATGGACGTCATCGGGGATTCCATGGAGCCCCTGATCAGCGACGGCGACGTTATTCTTGTGGATACCTCCATCCACAAGCCGCAGGATGGTAAAATCTTTCTGGTGGGACTGGGAGAGGAACTTCTGGTCAAACGCCTGCAAAAAAGCCCGCGCGGCTGGCTGCTGGTTTCCCAGAACCCGCATTATGCGTCCATGCCCATAGAAGGCGACGATCTTGAAGCCTTCCGACTTTACGGGAGGGTACGCTGGTTCGGCAAGGTCGTCTAGGCTCTGGACACATTGCGTGGTATTTTGGAGCGTTTCCCCTCTTCCAAAGGTGAAACGCTCTATTCCAGCGGAAAGCCCTGCTCCCTGGTGTAGGCCTGAAAAATAGCGTCGTC
>CAMBWG010000362.1 GCA_945871415.1 uncultured Desulfovibrio sp. | reverse complement strand
GGGGGTGTAGAGGGGGAACCCCTCTCACCCCATGCCCCGCGCCGGGCAGGCGACCTGCCGCCCACGCCGGGCAGCAGCCGCCATACAAGGAAGAAAAAAGAAAGAAAGAAAGGATGGACGAAAGAAAAAAGGAAAAAAGAAGGGGGAAGGAACCCCCTTTCGCGAACGCGTAAAGGAGTTTCCTTCCCCCGGCGGAACTGCCCCGAGAAAGAACAGACCTAGAAGAAGATGAGGGTCAGGATAAGGAACAGCGGCACGAGAATACCGCAGGACCAGGCCATATAGCCGAAGAAGCTGGGCATCTTGACGCCCTGATCTTCAGCGATGGAACGCACCATGAAGTTGGGTGCGTTACCGATATAGGTATTGGCGCCCATGAACACGGCACCGGCGGAAATGGCGATCAGGGTATTCGCCATTTCGTTCATCAGCACCTGAGCGTCACCGCCCGCCGTATTGAAGAAGACGAGGTAGGTGGGCGCGTTGTCGAGGAAGCTGGAGAGCATACCCGTCAGCCAGAAGAACATGGCGTTGGAGGGCGCGCCGCTTTCGTCGAACACGAGGTGGATCAGACCGGCAAGAGCGCCGTCGGTACCGGCGCGCAGGATGGCGATGGCGGGGATCATGCTGATGAAGATGCCGAGGAAGAGCTTGGCAACTTCTTCAATGGGGGCCCAGGAGAAACCGTTGAGTTCGCGGCAGCGCTTGCTGGTGAACTTGAGGGACAGACCGGCGATGACAAGCAGCAGGATGTCGCGCAGGAGGTTCTGGCCTTCAATGGGCACGCCGTACACGGTAAAGGCGGTGCCGAGCTGCATCAGGCCGGAGGACAGAACGGTCACGACCACGCAGGCAAGGAAGAGGAAGTTGATCTTGCCGTCAAAGCCGAGCTTTTCCTGAGCGGCATCGGGATCGTGGGGCGGCTGGGGCTTGCCTTCCTTGGCAAAGAGCCAGGAATCAAGGGCAAAGTAGATGCCGAGCAGGGCCAGCGACATGAGCAGGGTCTTGAGGAAGAGATGCTGCGTGGTCCAGAAGAAGCTGACGCCCTTGAGGAAGCCGAGGAAGAGCGGCGGGTCGCCCAGAGGCGTCAGGGAGCCGCCGATATTGGCCACAAGGAAGATGAAGAAGACCACGGAATGGGCGCGGTACTTACGATGGGCATTGGCGCGCAGCAGGGGGCGGATGAGCAGCATGGCCGCGCCGGTGGTCCCCATCCAGCTGGCCAGCAGGGTACCCACGGCCAGAATGCCGGTGTTCACGCCGGGACGGCCCACGAGCGAGCCGGTCAGGCGCACGCCGCCCGCCACGGTAAAGAGCGAGAACAGCAGGATGATGAAGGGAACGTATTCGCCCAGGATGGAATGCAGCATTTCATACAGGGCCGTGCTGAAGCCGTAGACAAGGGCGCAGGGCACGAGGAAGGCCAGCCCCCAGAAGACGGCGATTTTCCCGAAATGATGCTCCCAGAAATGCGGGGCCGCCAGCGGCATGATGGCGATGGACAGCAGCATACAGGCAAAGGGGATGACCCATATGGCGGAGAGTTCAGGGCCGGGGATGGTGGGGTGATCCCCACCGGCGGCCAGCGCCAGCGCGGGCAGTCCCAGCACCATCAGCAGGGCAAAGACCATTGACCAGCAACGTTGCATAATAAAGACTCCTCCAGTCTGTATAGTGTCAGAATACTCCTCCTAGTCTAAGGCAAAGAGCCGTCCTTGGCAATGTACGGAAGATGCGCCTCCAGAGAAGCCGCCCGTTTCGTCTTTACGCTTGTACATTCCCGCACAAGCCCTGCCGCAAGGCGCGCTTGCCTTGCGGCGGCTTTTCTGCAATGACAGGAAACACCGTGCCCGCGCGCAGTTCCGCCCGCGCCGTTGCCGGGGCCGCGCCCCGGGAAATCATCACGAGGAATCCGCCATGAAAGAACCCACCGAGCGCCGCCGGGCGCGCCTTGCCGAAGTGCTGTCGCATCGCCAGCCCGATCTGACCCTTGTGCTCGCCAATATCCACGATCCGCACAATGTTTCCGCCATCTATCGTTCCTGTGATGCCTTCGGCGTGGAACAGGTGCATCTTTATTATACGGATACGCCCTTCCCCACGCTGGGCCGCAAGACATCCGCCTCGGCCCGCAAGTGGGTCGAAACCGTCCGCCACAAGGACAAGGCCGAGCTCTTTGCCGCGCTACGCGCCCGGAATATGCAGATTCTTGCCACGGACTGCACGCCGACCGCAAAACCCCTCCGCCACTGGGACTTCACGAAACCCACGGCCATCATCATGGGCAACGAGCACAGCGGCGTTGCCGACGAACTCGCGCAGGAGGCCGACGGCGAACTCTATATTCCCATGTACGGCATGATCCAGAGCTTCAACGTTTCCGTCGCCGCCGCCATCATCCTTGCCGAAGCCGCCCGGCAACGCGAAGCCGCGGGCCTGTACGACAGCCCCCGCTACGCCCCCGACGAACTCCGGCAGCGCCTCGACGCCTGGCTGCAAAAATAAGAATTTCTGATGCCCTCCCCCTGCCCGTAAACCGCAACCGGCACAATCAGCCGAAAGGAGCGACAGAACCATGCTTGCAGTGATGGACATCGGCGGCACGCAATGCCGTCTGGCGCGTTTTCGGGAGGAGGCGTCGGGGCCGGCGCTGGAAGCCGTGAAGGTACGGGCCACGGCGGAACTGCCGGACACGGAGGCGCTGCTGCGGGCCTGGGAGGAAGCGCTGGACGCGCCGCTGTCGTCGGCGCGGGCGCTGGTCATGGGCGTCGCCGGGCCGGTGGGGCCGGAGGGCGTCGCGCGGCTGAGCAATGCGGCGCTGACGGTGGACCCGCGCACCGCGCCGGGGCGGTTCGGCGTGCGGCGCTGCCTGGTGGTCAACGACTTCATCACGGAGGCCTTTGCCTGCCTGACGCCCGTGGGAGCGCGGGCCGTGCGTCTGTTCGGCCCGACAGCGCCCGCGCCCGCCGATGCGGACGGGCCCGAAGCCGGGCCGGTGGCGGTGCTGGGCGCGGGAACGGGCCTGGGCACGGCATGGCTTGTGCCGGGACGGGATGCGACGGGGCGTCCCAGCCGTCAGGCGCTGGCATCGGAATTCGGACACGCGCCCTTTCCC
>CAMBWG010000361.1 GCA_945871415.1 uncultured Desulfovibrio sp. | reverse complement strand
AAACAGGTCCTTTGAGCCACTTTTCAGGCTTCCGGCAACGCCGTTGCGCCCCGCCTTGCAGCACCCCGGGCGCATCGAAAAAAGAGAGACAGGGGAAGGGAAACGCCCGGCATCCGGACAGCCGTGTCCGTTGCGACAAAGGAACGGACAGACAGCGGAGACGGGGGATTCCCTCCCCCCGCATAAGTTGCAGATAGTGTTGACGGTCCCGGAGTATTTTCAGTTTGCAATGCTTCGCGCTTCAAACCATACGGCCTGTCGTTTCGCGGAAAAAGCGCGTTTTTTCCGCTCACTTCCGGCCTGGCTGCGCCGTGCCGCCGCCTTTCGTTTCACCTTTTTCAAAGTTGAAACGCTCTAGATATGCTGGACGTCGTCGCCGTGCATGCGCCGGGCAATGTTGCTCTTGCGCTGAATACAGAAGGCAGAGACGGCGCTGGTCGCACCAGCCAGCAGCGTAAAGAGGCAGACGTAGAGGGGATCGCCTCCGTTCCAGTTCAGCAGGAAGGTGCACAGACCGGGCACGATACCCGCCACCAGAAAGCCGGGGAACTGATAGACAATGGAGATGCCGGTATAGCGCACATCCGGCGGAAAGAGATCGGAGAACAGCGCCGCTTCAGGGCCGAACACGCCCGCATAAAAGATGCTCAGAGGAATGATAATGGCCAGAGCCACAAGGAACAGGCTGCCGCCGCTGGCTTCCATAAGCCAGAAGGAAGGGAAGATGGACAGCCCGCACAGCAGGCTGGAAACGCCGTAGACCATGCCGCGCCCGTAGCGGTCGGCAAGGCGTCCCGCAATCAGGATAAAGGGACACATGAGCAGCGCCGCAATCATGACGATGGTCAGGGCCTGCGTGCGCTCCATGCTGATGAACTGCACCAGATAGCTGATGACAAAGACGGCCAGCACATTGAAGAACACGCCGTCAATCCAGCGCGCACCCACGCCAAGCGCGATATTACCGGGGTGATTGCGGCAGACCTTGACAATGGGAAGGGTCTTGTCGGCCGTCTTGCCTTCGTCCCTGGCCTTCTGGAAGTCGGGCGTTTCCAGAATATGCAGCCGGATATAAAGCGCCACGCCCACAAGCACCACGCTGATGAGGAAGGCTATGCGCCAGCCCCAGTCGAGGAACTGCTGATCGCTGAGAGAGGCTGAAAGCAGGGCCACCACGCCGGACGAAAGGCACAGCCCCGTGGCAAGGCCCATCTGCGGAATACTGGCATAAAAGGCGCGTTCGCGCTTGCCGGCATATTCGTAGGTCATGAGGACGGAACCGCCCCACTCGCCGCCCAGCCCAAGGCCCTGCATCAGGCGGAAGGTCTGGAGAATAATGGGAGCGGCAAGGCCGATTTGCTCATAGGTGGGCACAAGACCGATGCCGATGGTGGCAATGCCCATGATGAGCATGGTCAGCACAAGCATGCTCTTGCGGCCCAGCTTATCGCCGAAATGCCCGAAGACAAACGCGCCGAACGGGCGGGCCAGATAGCCGATGGCAAAAGTGCTGTAGGCCAGCAGCGTGCCGATGAAGGGGTCGGTCGTGGGAAAATAGAGCTTGTTGAAGACAATACCCGCCACGACGCCGTAGAGGAAAAAGTCATACCACTCGATGGTCGCGCCAAGCAGACTCGCCAGCGCCACGGTCCGAATCTGTCGTTTGGTTGGTGTAGACATGGCAGCTCCTTGCTGGATTCCGCACTGTTAAAAATTTAATAAATTTTCATTCATAAACCAGTCATAAAAGACCGGTTTCAAAAACCTCTGCCACAGAGCGAGCGATAAAACAAGCTATTATTGCTCAAAAACAGAACTTGTCTGCAAAATGATACAAGAGGCAATGAGGCTCCATCTTGATTAATTTTTAATTAAAAATTAAATTAAGAAAAAAAACGTTCCCTGACTGTCACCACGGAGGCCCTCATGACAAACTCCCGTCGCGTCACCCTGAGCGATGTTGCCGCCCGCAGCGGCGTTTCCGCCGCTACGGCATCCATGATTCTGGCGGAACGGCCCGACGTTTCCTTTGCTCCGGAGACAGTGCTTAAGGTACGGGAAGCCGCGGAAGCGCTGGGCTACCGGGGCGTGCGACGGCATCGCCCCAGCCGCATCCTTGCGGAACAGAGCGTGGCCATCATCTGCCCCAACGTGGTCAACCAGTATTATTCCACGCTGGTGCAATCCATTCAGGATGCCGCCGCCCGGCATGCCCACGATACCGTCATCTTCACCACCTACCGGGACGCCGCCGCCGAGGCGCGTCTGCTGCATACGCTGGCGGCCGCGGGCGTGGGCGGCATCATCTTCTGCACCCTGCCCCTGTGCCCGGCACAGGCCGAACGCATCAACCGCGACACCCCCGTGGTCGTCATCGGGGACAGAGATGCCAACCTCAATCTGGATACGGTGGAGCTGAACAACTACAATGCGGGCATGCTGGTGGGACGCTACCTGATCGGACTGGGACACCGGTCCGTTGCCTGCGTCTCCACGCCGCTGAACAAAGATAATTCCGCGCGCCTGCGGCGGCTGGACGGGTTGCGCGATGCCTTTCGCGAGGGCTGTCCGGATGGGCGTGTTCTGGTGCGGACATGTTCCGTCAGCCCGGCCCAGGAACGGGGAGACGTAAACATAGAATACGCCACCGGGCGCAATCTGGCACGCAAGTGCCTTGCCGAAAGGGACATTACGGCCTTTGTGGCCGTCAATGACATGGTCGCCTGCGGGGTGCTCGACGCCATTCTCGAAAGCGGCGCGCGTGTGCCGGAAGATTACAGTCTGTGCGGCTTCGACAATATCTTTCCCTCGCATCTGGCACGCGTCGGCCTCACCACCGTGGAGCATCATATTGCCGAAAAAGGACGCCATGCGCTGGACATTCTGCATCAGCGCATCAGCAACGGCCCCGGATGCAGCGTCACGCGCGTGGAAATCCTGCCGGAACTCATCGTCAGAAACAGCACCGGCCCGGCCCGCATGGCGTAACGCGCCACAGAACGCGAGACGACGGCACAGCGCCGCCCCGCTGCATGCTTTCGCACTCCTTTGAAAAGCGCGCTGGGGAAGGGATGAGGGGCTTGGGGGGAAGGGGAACCCCTCTCGCGCAGCAGCGAC
>CAMBWG010000360.1 GCA_945871415.1 uncultured Desulfovibrio sp. | reverse complement strand
CCGTTGGCCAGCGCGCCCGCAATGACCGGCAGATCGGGGTTGCCGTCCACAAAGGACACCAGCACTTCCGTGCCGGGCAGCAGGGGCAGGCTCAGGCCGCTGTCCTTGCCGACCTGCGGCTGGGCACGCCGTATCCAGCAGCTGACATTGCCGCCCGTCCTGCCGGAAAGATCAAAGGGAAAGGTCAGTTTGTAGCGCCCGTATTCGTCCGTTTCCGCCCGCGCGCCGGAGCCGTCCCCGGCCACAAAGGCGCGCAGCACCCCGGGAATATGGTTGCGCGGGGCCGTGCGCGCCGGACGATAGGGCACGTCGGCTTCCATGCAGGTAAAGGAATTGCGGTAGTAGAGGTGTTCGTCGGCGTCGCGCAGGGGAATGCCCAGACCGAGGGTCAGGTAGGCGTCCTGGCGTCCTTCGTGGGTGATTTCCGTCACCAGATAGTCGCGGTTGAAAGCGGGGCTGTAATGCCTGTCCAGCCGGAAAATCCGGCCCGGCCGCAGCGTGGGCGCGGAACTTGTGCCGTGGAACAGCCGCCCCCGGCAGCGCAGCTCCTGTGCGCGGATGCTCGCCAGCCGCGCCGCGTCGGCATCGTTGTCCACATATTCGTTGCTCAGGTACACGTCGCCAAGGCCGTTGACGTCCACGTCGGCCATGCCGACCACGGGCTTGTTGGGATTGCGCCAGTCGTAGCTGCGCAGCACCACCCGGCGCGGCAGGGGCGTCTGCGCCAGAGAAAAGGAAACAATGATTTCTTCCCGGCGGTCGCCTTCCAGACCGGATGCGGGCGCATAAAAGAGCGTGGGCGCGGCTCCGGCATCGTGCGACTGCGGCGCATCGGCAAAGATGACCTTGTCCGCGCCGTCCTTTTCCTCAAAATAGAAATAGGCTCCCTGTTCCTCCATGCGCCAGCAGATATAATCGTACAGAGTTTCCTGATACTGCATGGCGAATTCCGGCACGGGGTAGTCTCCGGCCGTAAGGCGGAATTCGTGCGGAAACTGGAAAAAGGTCTGGGAGTTGATGAGTTCCCGCAGCACGTCTTCCAGCTTTTTGTTGAGGAAGACGGCGCTCTGGCGCAGCTGGGTCAGCTTCCAGAGCGTGGGGCGCAGGTACACGCTGTAGTAGGCATAGCCGTTGAAAAAGCCGCGCTGCTCTACACGGGCGGGATAGCCCGAAAAAACGGCGGGGGCCGCGTCGCCGTCGCGCAGGATTTCAAAGCGGCAGGGCGCGGCAAGCAGCCTGCCCGTATCCACGGCCGCGTCGGCGCAGACAAGATCAATATGAAAGTCAAACAGGCGGTGCAGGCCTTCCACGCCGGTAAAGCCTGTGACATGGAAGGGGCTTTCTGTCTGAACGGGAGAAATGAAGCGAAACCGTTCGGTCAGGGCTGTTGTCATAGGCGTTTTTCCTTGATGCGGCGTGCGGGGGGCTTTTGACAGCGGGAAAGGTCCCGCGGGACTGGCGCGCGGCCGTATGGTTTGAAATGCGAAGTATTTCCTATAATGCTCTATTTTGATGCGGTAGAGCCGGATTGCAGGGCTCTTTCCAGTTCGGCAATGCGGGCCTCCATATTGCTCACCATATCTTTGGGACACATCTTTTCCGCCGCTTCCTGTATTTTTGCGGCCGTATCGTTCATTGCTGATTGAGGTTCGTGGCTTGTATCGTTGCCTTCGCTCCCGTGATCTTGATGGAACAGCCTATTTCAAGAATGCCATTTGGTGTGCCGACGATTTTTCCATTGGAAATCTGCACGTCGTTGATATTGGTCTCTTTGGAAGTAATGTAAACCGTATCGTTTAAACATATCATGCCCGCGTCCCTGGTTCCCAGCGTGGCGGAACTCTTATCCAGCGCCAGAATGGAATCTGAGAGCAGCATTTCTATCTCATCTTTAGACAGGGAAATACTCGCGCTGTATGGTTCGGTCTTTTTCTCTTTGAAGCCGAGCATCAACTTCGATGACGCAAACATGGCTTCCGTGCGGGGCGCATTGTCATCGGCAGACTGACTTACCAGATAGACTCTGGCGTTGGCATCGTTTGTCGTCAGGGTGAGAGCGGGTGGGTCCGCCGCCTCTTTTGCCATGACGATGGATCCGTCCCCTCCTTGCAGGGCAAGTTCCTTGTTGCCAAGGATGGCGGCGTTTTCTTCGCTGTGCTGATAGGACCAGCGATTGTGCCGGTACTCCAGCTCCGTTGTGTCCGCAATGAACGTCGCTCCCTTGCGGATGGCATCGTCATTTTGGCCCGTCGGGTGGATCGTACTTCCCTCGTACCAGCGCTGAGAGTCTATTTCCCGCATGAAGTCCGTGGCATGGGGTTCGGACGAAACTTGCGGATCCTTGACCAGTTTGACCCCCCAGCCGTTGGCCGCGGCGAGATTGGCTGCCTCGTCGTCAGCCGACAGCAGGAGTTTTCTTCCGCCAAAGGGCTTAAGTACCCCGAGATATTCGGGAGACGGCGTAAGCGTGTCCTGCGGGCCGAGCGCCGTCTTGCTTCCGTCCCCGGCCCGCGGGAGTTCCCGCGTATTGCGCAGAATGCCGCGCTGGGCGTGCATGGCGACGGAATCCTGCGCCGTCATGGTGACGTTGCGATCCTTGGCGCGCAGCAGAATACCGCCCAGCCTGTTGTTTTTCGTAAAGCTGTAGCTCCTGAAAAAGAGAATGAGCGAAACTATTTCCGGCAGCAGGGAAGCAAGCGTATTGACCATATAGGCACGGCCGCTCTCCTGTTTCTTGTTCTTGTAGTAATCAAGACTGTCTTTATCTTTGCCGCAGTAGGCGAGCCAGGTCGAATCCAGTTTAGCCAGTATTCCTTCAAATTTTGCTTTTTGCTTCGAGTTCTTATGCGCGTCGATCCTCTGCTTGAATATTGTACTCTGTTTTTCTTTTAACGTCTCTGTGGGGTTGTCAAGATCCGTTTTTGCTTCCTGTTTTTCCGTATTTTCATGGGCGCTGCTGTTATCTGTTGTTTCATATTCTTTTTTGTCAGTCTGATAGTCTGTTTCCGTATCGTGAAGTTCTTTTTGAGCTTCCTCGTCGGGGGAACTGGAGCAAGCGGCGATGGCGGTGGTGAGATCATGCCTGACGGTTTCATAGCAGGCGCAGGGCTCGGAGAGAAGAT
>CAMBWG010000359.1 GCA_945871415.1 uncultured Desulfovibrio sp. | reverse complement strand
GGGGGGGGGGGGGGGCCGGGGGGGTCCGGGCATCCCCTCTCGCGCCAGCAGAGGGGTTCCCCTTCCCCCGGATAACACACCCTAATCCTTAAACGGCGAGAGGGCCCGCAGGGTCTTGATGACGTCCGGCATATGGGCGACGACGAAATCGGCCTCTTCTTCCGTGGTATAGCGGGAGAGGGAGAGGCGGACGGAGCCATGCGCGTAGTTGAAGGGAACCCCCATGGCCCGCAGCACATGGGACGGCTCAAGGCTCCCGGAGGTGCAGGCCGAACCGGAGCTGGCGCAGATACCGAGTCGATCGAGCATAAGCAGAATGGCTTCGCCCTCTACGTTCTTGAAGGCGATGTTGCTCGTATTGGGCAGACGGTTTTCCACGTCGCCGTTGACCATGCAGTCAGGAACGGCCTTGAGCAGACCGGATTCCAGCCTGTCACGCAGACGGGCCACATCGCGGCGCTCGGCCTCCATATTTTCCGCGGCAAGCCGGGCGGCTTCGCCCATGCCGATGATATAGGGCACGTTCTCGGTACCGGCGCGACGCCCGCGCTCCTGATGCCCGCCGCGCAGGAAGGGACGGAAACGCACGCCCTTGCGGATGTACAGGACGCCGATCCCCTTGGGAGCGTGCAGCTTGTGCCCGGACAGGGAAAGCATGTCTATGGCCGTTTCGGAAAGCCGGAAGGGAACCTTGCCCACGGCCTGCACGGCGTCGGTATGGAACAGAACGCCCTTTTCACGCGCCATTTCCGCCATGCGCTGCACGGGATAGATATTGCCGACTTCATTGTTGGCCATCATGACGGAGACAAGCGCCGTATCCTCGCTGAGAGCCTCGGCGTATTCGTCCGGATCGAGACGCCCCTTGCCGTCCACGCCAAGATAGGTCACATGATAGCCCTGCCGCTCCCAGTACTGGCAGACATTGAGAATGGCCGGATGTTCCACCCGCGTGGTAATGATGCGGCGCTTTTCGGGCTGCGTCTGCAAGGCGCTCCAGATGGCGGTGTTGTCGCTTTCGGAACCGCAGGACGTGAACAGAATTTCCTCAGGCTGCGCGCCGAGCAGCGCGGCCATCTTTTCCCGGGCTTCCTCCACGGCGCGGCCGACCTGCCCGCCGAAGGTGTGCATGCTGGAGGGATTGCCGTACAGCTCCGTCAGATAGGGCAGCATGGCATCGCGCACTTCGGGCGCGACAGCCGTTGTGGCGTTATTGTCGAGATAGATGGTTTTCATGGCTAGGCCTCCTCGACGATCAGATCGGGCTCCACATGCTCGCGCAGCAGGCGCTGCACCAGATCGTGCAGCGTCACGGCGCTGGCGCGACACTGGGCACAGCGTCCGCCAAGACTGACGATGACGCGCTTGCCGTCCACATCCACCAGCTCAATGCTGCCGCCGTCCGCTTCCAGCTGCGGACGGATATCCTCGTCAATGGTCTTCATGATCAGCTTCATGCGCTGCACGTTGGTCAGACGAGGCCGGGGCTTGAGTTCCGTCAACGGCTGCTGCTTGAGCTCCGCCGCAAGAATTTCCGCAATCTGATCCCTGCAGTCGCCACAGGCGCCGCCCGCCTTGGTGTAGTTGGTCACTTCCTCAATGGTCTTAAGGCCGTTTTCACGGATGGCACGGATAATCTGGGCATCCGTAACACCGAAGCACTTGCAGATCAGCCTGCCTTCCTCATGGGCATGCGGCACGGGAGGCTCGCCCTTCCACTGACGAATGGCGGCTTCCAGAGCTTCCTGCCCCATGACGGAACAGTGCATTTTTTCCCTGGGCAACCCGCCGAGAGCCTCGGCAATATCCTTGTTGGTGATCTTAAGCGCTTCGTCCACGCTCTTGCCGATGATCATGTCCGTCAGCACGGAACTGGATGCAATGGCGCTGGCGCAGCCGAAGGTTTCAAAACCGGCCTTCTCGATGATGTTGTCGTCGGAAATCTTCAGATAAAGCCTGAGAGCATCGCCACAGGCAAGACTGCCGACCTCGCCGATGGCATTGGCATCATCAAGACGTCCCGCGTTGTGCGGATGCAGGAAATGATCGTGAACAGCGTCAGTATAGTTCCACATGGTGATATCTCCTGGAATATTTTCAGTTTGAAACGCTTCGCCTTTCAAACCATACGGCCTGTCGTTTCGCGGGGAAAATGCGGTTTTTCCCACTCACTTCGGGCCGGTCGGCGCTGTGCGCCGCCTTGCGTTTCATCTTTTTCAAAGGTGAAACGCTCTAATGCAGACAGAGCTTTTCCGCCGCTATGATGTCCGCCAGCGTCTGCGACCGCAGGAAGCTGCGGATATGTTCGTCAAGCTGCCTCCAGAAACTGCGGGTGACACACTGATCGGCGCGTCGGCACTGATCCCGCGTCAGGCAGGCCACGGGAGAGATCTCCCCTTCCAGATGCAGAAAAACGTCTTCCATGGAAATCTCGTCAGGACGCCGGGCCAGCGCGTAGCCGCCGCCAGCGCCGCGCACGGCGCGCAGGATTCCCAGGGGTTTGAGCGCCCGGACTATCTGTTCCAGATAGCCGGGAGAAATATTTTCATCATGCGCCACCTGCCCGAGTTGCAGCAGCTCGCCTTCCGGCTGAGCTGCAAGACGAATCAGAAAACGCAGGCCGTAGCGCGTCCGCGTGGAAAATTTCATTCACGCCCCCGTAACGCCCCGTCGCCCCGCAGGTCAAAGGGCGTTTCCTGATAGACATAGTAGTTGAGCCAGTTGCTGTAAAACAGATGGGCATGGGCCCGCCATGTCATGGGCGGGATGTTTTCGGGGTTCCCGTCCGGGTAGTAGTGACGCGGCACTTCGGGGTTGAGTCCGCGCCCCATGTCCCGCCGGTATTCGGCATCCAGCGTTCCCCGGTCATATTCGAGATGGCCAGTCATAAAGACCTGCGAATGATCGAGGCTTTCCACCACGGCCAGCCCGGCCTCGTCCGACTCGGCAAGAATGCGCAGGTTCTCGACGCCTTCCACATCAATGCGGCGCACTTCGGTATTTCTGGAATGCGGCGCGAGGAACTCGTCGTCAAAACCCCGGAACAGCGGACAGGAAGGCACCAGCGAATGATGCGGATACACGCCGGAAAGCTTCTGGGGCAGGGCATGCTTGCGAATGCCGTAGAAGTGATAG
>CAMBWG010000358.1 GCA_945871415.1 uncultured Desulfovibrio sp. | reverse complement strand
GATCTTCCGGCTGTATCCGGCCTTGATGAGCAACACCCGCGCCATGTCCCGGATGCAGCGGCTGGTCTGCTCCCGCTGGTCCTGACGGGCCACCGCCCATTCCTTGTTGAGCACCAGGTCCGGCATACATTCCGGCCTGTAGTACGGCTTGATCATCACCAGCCGGGCATACTTTTCCGCCAGGCGCTCCAGCTCGCATTTTTTGAACAAGTCTCGGCCCATAACTGCCTCCTAGACGGTTTCCGGAACCTCTTCTTTCTTGATTTCAATGAAGAACGTGTCCGCCTGCTGCCGTTTCAGCCCCACCAGTTCCAGGCGTTCGTCCGGCCAGCCCAGCGCAGCGTCCTTGTTGATTTCTTCCTTGGTGCGGATGCCGTCCGAAAGATTGTACTGATGCAGCCTCTCCAGCGTCATTTCCGCCGTCACGCCTCGCATCTGGACTATTTTCGTGCTGGCCCGGAACCCGATCACGCCGAATCCGAGGTCGAGGCTCTTGCTTTTGATGAACAGTGCCTGCCGGTTGAGCTTGCCGTACACCGTCACCGCGTCCGACAGTTCCTTGCGCCGCGCCTGCAACGGCCCGGCAAGCTGACTGGCCCTAGCTTTTGCTCCGTCGACGACTTCCCGCATCTCGTTCTCGATGGCGGAAAGCTTCCGATCAATAGACGCCATTTCCGCCAGCGCCCCCTCGCATTGCGCCAGGTCAAGTACCATGTACGGGTCTGGCTTGATGCGCGCCATTACATCACCTCCCGGATAGCCCTTGCCGGGAACACTCCCGATACCTTGATGCCCCGTGCGACCAGCCGCAGATTCATGGCGGGCACGGCGATTTCCGCTTCTTCCGTGGTCCAGTCCACACTCACCACATGCAGGTTGTTTTCCAGCGCCTCCGCCTGTTCAGCGGCGGCCATCAGATTGTCGCAGCAGCCGCGTACAAGGGCGACCTGTTCTTCATTCTTCGCGTTTTCCTGTACTTCTCCGAGAGCGGCCAGAATGGATAAAAGATTTTCTTTCAGCATGTTGCATTCTCCTCTGTATTGTCGTTCTCATTTTCCGTGCGGTTTCTGTCGAACCGTGCCAACAGAACCTTGCAGGCGTCCGTAATGCTTTGTGCTGTTTTCTTTGCGTAGGGGTCGGCACAGAGCAGGAGCCGGGCGATAGTGGCCGCCGCCGCACGCTCCCGCGCAAAGGGGTCTGTTTCCCGCAGAGGCGGATACGGCGTTTCCGGGTTCTTGTCCGCCTTTACCGTGGCCCGCCAGGTGACGGCGTTCCGATCATCTCTGCCCGCCCGCGCTATGAAGCCTTCCTCCTCCAGCCAGTTGCAGTAACGCAGCGCCTGCGTGTACGAAACGCGCGTCATCATGGCGCATTCCGACAGGGACCAGCCCGGCTTGGCCTTGCGGACAAAGCGCCACAGGGCTTCATAGCTCTTGGCCTCGCGCGGGCGGTGCTTGAAGTCGTAGGTGAAGCAGCCGGTGCGCGTCCGCTTGACTTCTCCGTGCCGCGTCATGTCGGAAATCCGGCTGCGCACCACGGCCTGTTCCGCCTCGCTCTCCAGCCCCAGTGCTTCATAGACAAGGCGGTAGCTGATCTCCTTGCCGCCTTCGCCCAGGGCTTGCAGCGCCGAGCGCACCGCTTCCTTACTGACTTCCTTGCGCGTCTCCATGCCTCCCCCTACTTGCGCCGCCAGGGCCGCGCGGAAAGCACGGTGTCCAGCATCGGCTCATCCACCGTGAAGTTTTCCGCCGCCTTCGCCGCCTTTTCGAGCAGAAGCATCATGTTGCGCACCAGCCGGAAGTCGCCTTCCGCCCGTTCCGCTATGCGTCCGCACAGTTCCGGCGGTATGTCCAGCGCCGCCGCCTTCATGGCGTACATGGCCACTTCCGCCGCGCTGATAGGCCCGAACTCCACTTCATGGGCTACGCGGCTCCATACACGGCGGCGTTCGGACAGAAGCCCGAAAATGCCTTCCTCGCCTATCAGGATGATGGGCGCGCCCGTCATCTCCAGAATGTCGCGCAGGTCTTCAATCCGCCCGATGGCCAGCCGGTCCGCCTCATCCACGAAAACGGGCTTGCGGTCCCGTTCCAGAAGTTCCACGATGGCCTGCTTGCAGCGATCTGCGCTCATGCGGGGCAAATCTCCGTTCTTGCCGCGTACCTCGAAAAGCACGCGCTGGAGGAACGCTGCCTGCGTCCAGCCTTCCCAGACCCGGACATATGCGCCACCGCGCTGGTAATGGTACTGGTCCGCCGCCACGCTCTTGCCGCGCCCGGCCTGCCCGTGGGCAAGGATGAATCCGCTGGTGCCCCGGCCCGCGTCCACCACGGCATCCACCGCCGTGTTGAACCGCGCCGTCGCGTCTGTGGGTATGATCACGTCTCGCATTTTTATCCTCCTGGAGTAAGAAAATTGTCTGTAAAAAAAATGTCGATAGACTCTGTCTTAATGAGAACATTTGATAGGTCTGTATCCACAATTGGGGCACAAACTCTGGCTGCAATCGCTATGGAAGTAATGTGTGAAAACAATGGAGTGGTAACACATTCGCAAATCCTTGCTCGTATGAATCATAAAATTGTACAGGCAAAAGAAGATAATAATATTGATTGTTATGCATCAATATTGCTTGCATTAAAGTTTTTATCTCCATATGAGACGTTAATGTATAATCTCGCAAAAAAGGAAAACCAAGAGGCATGATACTTTTATGCCAACTTCCTTACTGCAACACGATTCAAACATTCTAACCTCATTTCATACCTTGCTTTCCAGTTCCTTTGATAAACACTGGACTCCTCAAATGCTGCCATGAAGGCCGCATCCTCCGGCACCAGTTCCGCGCCCCGCTCGTGAAGGGCCGTGAACAGGTAGTCGTACCTGGCCGGTTCGTCCGGGAACCGCTTGAAAATGGAAGGTTCGTAGGTAGGAGCGTCCAGTTCCGCGCGGGCCTGAGCACCGGCGGCCTTGGCGGCCTCGATGGCAGCCTTCTCCGTGGCGGAAAGGGGCCGGATCTTGGGTTCCGGTTGCGGCGCTGGCGGCAGGCTGCGCAGTTGCTCACCTATGGCCTGGCGCTGCCGCGCTTCCACTAGAAGATCCGAGGTGATGGTCTTCATGTCCGCCGAGGCCTCCCGCCATTGC
>CAMBWG010000357.1 GCA_945871415.1 uncultured Desulfovibrio sp. | reverse complement strand
GGGGAACTTCTCTTTTTGTGGTTTTATGCCAACGAAATCGCCATCTACAGCCGCCTTTTCAGCCGTTACTCCCTGTACGGGCCGTTTACCAACTATTTTCTTCTGTTTGTGTCTCTGCTGGGCTCCGTCGCCGGGCTGTATTCCTTCTGGCAGTGCCTCTTCAAGGGGACTGACGGCCCCAATGCCTACGGCCCCGATCCGCTGGCCTGACACTTCCCCGACTTGATTTATTCAAGAAAAAGCCGCCCATTTTCTGGATGGGCGGCTGTATTTGTCTGCGGCCATTGGCTATGATCCGCCTGATAAAAAACAGAACCGGCTTCAGGGTGTTTCACCTTTGAAAAAGGTGAAACGCGAGGTGGCGGCACAGCGTCGCCCGGCCCGGAGTGAGCGGAAAAACCGCAAGACGCTCCAGCCTGTTTTTGACGGCCTGCCCGGTGAGATGCACCTTTTCCCCGATCTCCTTCATGGTGGCGCGGGCATTTTTGTGCAGGTATTCAAGAATACGCCTGTCCGTTTCGTCAATGCGTGCCGTCATACCGCCTCTTTTATGGAGCAAGCCGCCGTCTCCGGGGAGACGGCGGCTTGCTGTCTGGCTAATCGTTTGCTGAAGGGAAGGAGGCCCCCCACATCTCTGTATCATGCTCGTAAGGCTTCTGCATTGCCTGAAAAAAGCGCGCTGGGGAAGGGATGGGGGTCCCTTCCCCCCAACAACTAATCAACGAATAGCGATGACTCACTCTAGCCCTGCGCGTCGATCCAGGCGTTGGCTTCGGGCAGGGAGAGCGTCCCTTCGTAGAGGGCGCGGCCGCTGATGGCCCCTTGCAGCCGTGTGGTCTTTGTCAGAGGGTAGAGGGCGCGCACGTCGTCCATGGTGGCGACGCCGCCGGCGGCGATGACAGGCACGGTGGAGAGCGTGGCAAGGCGGCGCAGGGCCTCCACATTGACGCCGCTCTGCATGCCGTCGCGTTCAATGTCGGTATAGATGATGAAGGCGGCCCCGTCCCGGAGCAGACGCGGCAGCACGTCGTCAATGGTCAGTCCGGCGTCGCTTACCCAGCCCTTGGTTTTGAGGCGTCCGCCTTCGGCATCCAGAGAAACGCCGATGCGGCCGGGGAAGGCCCGGCAGAGCGCGGCGAAGGCTTCGGGCGCTTCCAGCGCCAGCGTGCCGATGATGAGGCGCTGCACGCCGGCGTCAAGATAGGCGCGGGTGACGGATTCGTCGCGGATGCCGCCGCCGAGCTGCACGGGAATGGAGAGCGCTGCGCAGATATTGCGGACGATATCGCGGCTTTTCGGCTGGCCGTCAAAAGCGCCGTCCAGATCGACCACATGCAGCCAGCGGGCCCCCTGCGCTTCCCAGTCGCGGGCCGCGGCCACAGGGTCGGCGGCAAAGACGGTGGCATCGTCGGCACGGCCCTGACGCAGGCGCACGGCCTGACCGTTCTGGATATCTACAGCGGGAAAGATGATCATAGCCCAAAGTCCTTTATGGCCTTGCGGATGCCCTCTTCGGCCAGTTCTGTGGCAGTGACCCAGCCGCCCTTGCGGCGGAAGAAGTCGCCCATGTTGAGAAGATTGTCGGCAAGGCCGGTCTGTTCCTCGTCATAGACGGAACGGTTGGCAACGGTGCCGTGCTTTGCGCTGATAAGATAGAATTCGACCTTCACATGCGCCGGGCGGGTTACGCCTGCGCGGGAGCCCTCGCGCTCGTGCCAGTCTATGACCTGCGGCACAAGCAGGAAGTCCGTGCCGCTCCTGGCGGCAAAGGACGCCAGAACGGGGAGCGCCTGCGGCTGGTTGGCGCTGTAGCCGGAGGAAACCTTGGGCAGCGCGCTGGAAGCGACAAAAGCGTAACGGCGGCTGTTCTTGCGTTCGCGCAACGCCGTCTGGAGACGGTTGTCAAGAATAGCAAGGTGGCTGCCGTCAATGCGGCCCTGAGGCTCGGGCAGCTGCCCCATGACGAGCTCGGCATTGTTGCGCGGCTGGATGAAGGGCAGGACGCTCACGCTGTAGGCGGGCGAAAGCAGACGCGGCATGTCCGCCGTGCTGGTGGGCTTGCGGGTGCAGCCGGCAAGGACCACAAGACAGAGACAGAACAGAGTCGCAAGACGGAAGGAACGAGCAAGGCGCATCAGTCCAGACCTCCTTTAGTGCTGCGTATGGCGGAACCGCGACGGCGGACAGCCTGCGCAAGGGCAAGTCCCATGCCCTTGGCTGCGGATTCCAGCAGATGATGACCGTTCTTGCCATAATGAAAGCAGATGTGGGCATTGCAGCGCGCGCCGGAGGCCAGAGCCTTGTAGAATTCCCGCCAGAGGTCCTTTTCTTCTCCGGCAATGACGGGCGGCAGCAGTTCGTCGCCGCGCCATTCAAGCCAGGGACGGCCCGAAAGATCAACGGTGACATCCGCCAGCGCCTCGTCCATAGGCACGCGGCCGTAGCCGACGCGGGTGATACCGGCGCGATCGCCGAGAGCTTCGAGCAGAGCGGCGCCAAGGCAGAGGCCGATATCTTCGGCCGTGTGATGCGCGTCCACATGCAGATCGCCCTTGCAGACAAGGCGCAGATCCATGTCCGCCCAGAAGACCATGAGCGTCAGCATGTGATCAAGCATACCGAAGCCGGTTTCAATGGACGTCTTGCCGCTGCCGTCGAGAGTCAGCTGCAGTTCAATGGTCGTTTCGGCGCTGCTGCGCCGGTATTCGGCGCTGCGGGGCGCGAGAGTCGTCGTCATGCTGATCTACTCCCCGGGCTTTGCGGTATCGTCGCCATCGCCGGATTCCGCGGGTGCTTCGCCGGCGTCTTCCGCCGCGTTCTTTTTCTTCTTGCCGCACAGGGCCGCCACCAGAATGCTGCACTCATAAAGAATGAGCATGGGGCAGGCCATCAGCAGCTGGGAAACCACGTCCGGCGGCGTCAGGATGGCGGCCACAATGAAGATGCCGACAATGGCGTAACGGCGACCGCGCCGCATCATGCCGGCCGTCAGGACACCCATGCGCGAGAGGAAGAAGGAAAAGAGCGGCATCTCGAAGATCAGACCGAACGCAAGCAGCAACTTAAGGATGAAGTCCAGATAATCGCTGATGCGCGGGGTGATCTGTATGCTCTGCGTGGAGAAGCCGATGAAGAAATTAAAGGCG
>CAMBWG010000356.1 GCA_945871415.1 uncultured Desulfovibrio sp. | reverse complement strand
GCGGCACGGCGCCGCCCGGCCCGAAGTGAGCGGAAAAGCCGCGCTTTTGACAGGCCGTATGGTTTGAAACGCACGGCGGTTCAAACTGAAAATGCGCCATGACCGGGGGTGGCGCTTGTCAAATCCGGCGTTTTGGGGAATACGAGAAGCAGCGAGAAAAGCCAGATTCCTGTGGGGTGCCTATGAGGCTGAATGACAGCGTAATGGCAGTGGTGCCGAAAGAAGACTTGTACGCGCGGCATGAGCGCCTGCGGAAATGTATGGCGCGCCTTGCGCCCGACGCGGGCGGCCTGCTGCTGCTCGGCGACGTGAATATTCTGTACGCCTCGGGAACGCTGGCGGCGGGGCTGGTCTGGCTGCCGCGCGAGGGGACTCCCCTGCTGCTGGTGCGGCGCGCGCAGGAGCGGGCGGGCTGGGAATCCCCCCTGCTGCTGGCTTCCTATCGTTCCTACGGCGATGTGCCGGGCCTGTGCGCGGAAGCGGGCGTTCCCCTGCCCAGGGATGCGCCGGTTCTGGTGGACATGGGCTGGATGACCTGGAGCGCCGGACAGCTGCTGCAATCGCGTCTGCAGGGGGTGCGGCTGGTCTCCGGCGACGCCGTGGTGCGGCAGGCCCGCATGGTCAAGACGCCCTGGGAAATTGCGCGTCTGACGGAGGCCGGACGGCGTCAGGCCGCCTGTCTGGAGGAGTTGCGCGCCTGGCTGCACCCGGGTATGCGCGAGGACGCCATCTTTCGCAAGCTGGAGCGGCTCTATTCCAAGGCGGGGCACGACGGACTTGTGCGAATTTCGCCGCCCGGACGCGCCGTGCCCGGCTGCGTTTCGGCCGGGGCTTCCGGCCTGCTGTCCACGGCTTTTGACGGTCCGCTGGGTACGGTGGGCAGAGCGTCGGCCATGCCCTTTGGCGGCAATATCTCCGTCATCTGGAACAGCGGCGACGTGCTCGCGGTGGATGTGCCCTTTGCGCTTCAGGGCTATGTGGCGGATCGCACGCAATGTTTCTGGGATGTGGCCGCGCCGCTGCCGGATGCGGTGCGGCGCGCGCAGGAGTGCTGCCTTGCGGTGGAAGCCTCCATTGCCGCGCGGCTTTTCCCCGGCGTCACGCCCGCGGGCCTGTGGGAAGAAGCCCGCGCCATGGCCGCATCGTGGGGCTTTGCCGACAGCTTCATGGGCAGCGGCCCGGATCAGGCCCGTTTCGTGGGCCACGGCATCGGGCTGGAAATGGACGAATTTCCCGCGCTGGCACGGAAGTTTGACATTCCGCTGGAAGAAAACTCCGTTGTTGCGCTGGAGCCGAAAATTGCTTTGCCGCCGTACGGGATGGTCGGCGTCGAGCATACCTTTGTGGTGACGCCCGCCGGCGGGCATCCGATCAACGATGGCAATCTCGACAGCATTTTCATGGAAGTGGAATCCCTGAACATGATGTGGTTTTGAAACAGCAACGCAAGGGAGCCGGTATGATGGAATTGCCGAAAATGTCCGCGCAGGAAGTGTTGCGCCGGATGGAGGCGGGCACAGTCCGCCTTGTGGATATACGCGAACCTGACGAAGTGGCGGCCCTGCGGGTACCGGGGGCGGAAGTCGCGCCTCTGTCGGTGATCCGCTGGGCGGCAATGCCCAGGGCCGAGGAAAGCAAGCCGATTGTGTTCTGCTGCCGCTCCGGGCGGCGCACGAAGGAAGGGAGCCCCCTGCTGGCCGAGGTGGCCGGAGGTCCCGCATGGCAGATGGAAGGCGGCGTCAACGCCTGGGTTCAGGCCGGGCAGCCCGTGGAGCAGGGCAAAAAGACCCTGTCCATGCAGCGCCAGATCCAGATTGGCGCGGGCGGTCTGTCGCTGCTGGGCCTGCTGGGCAGTACGGTCTGGTCTCCCGCCATCTGGCTGACGGTCTTTGTGGCGGCCGGTCTGACCTTTGCCGGTCTGACGGGCTTTTGCGGTCTTGCTCTGCTGCTGAAGCGCATGCCGTGGAACCGGTAGACTTTGTTCCCCTGCCGGACTGGTGTCTGCCGCCGTCCGCCGCCGTGCGGGGGCGGCTTGCGCCCAGTCCGACAGGTTTTCCGCATCTGGGCAATGCCTGGGCCTTTCTGCTGGCCTGGCTGAGTGCGCGCGCCCGGGGCGGGGAACTGGTGCTGCGGCTGGAGGATATAGATCCGCAGCGTTCGCGTCCCGAATATGTCGCCGCCCTGCTGGATGACCTGCGCTGGCTGGGGCTGGACTGGGACTATGGTCCCGGCGGTCTGCGCGGGGATGTCGTGCCCTGTCCGCCCTCAACCGAAAGCTCGGGAGCCTGGGCCCCGGGCGCGGAGGGGGCTTTTTTTTATCAGAGCCGGCGCGTGTCGGTCTATGCGGCGGCGCTGGCGGCGCTGGCGGCTGCCGGGGCTTCCTATCCCTGCTTCTGTACGCGCAAGGAATTGCGTCTGCTGGCCGGAGCGCCGCACGTGGACGACAGGGGCGCGCCCTATCCGGGAACCTGTCGCCATCTGACGCCCGAAGAACGCGCGGCGCGGCTGGCCGCCGGGCGGCGTCCCTGTGTGCGTCTGCGCTGTCCCGACGGCCTCTGGCGCTTTGAGGATGCCGTCATGGGCCCGCAGGCCGCGACGCTGGCTCAGTGCGGCGGCGATTTCGCCCTGCGCCGTTCCGACGGCGTCGTTGCCTATCAGCTGGCAACCGCGCTGGATGACGGCCTTATGGGCATTACCGAAGTCGTGCGCGGGCGCGACATCCTGCCGTCAACGCCGCGCCAGCTGGCCCTGCTGCGTCTGCTGGGCCTGCCCGCGCCGCGGTACGCCCATTTCCCGCTGCTGCTGGACAGTGACGGCGAGCGCCTCGCCAAGCGGCATCAGAGTCTGACGCTGGCGGCCCTGCGCGCTCAGGGCCGCTCGCCGCGCGCCATTACCGGTTATCTGGGCTGGCTGGCAGGCTGCCTGCCGCGGCCCCGCCCCGCCCATCCTCGGGAACTCCTGCCCGCCTTCGACTGGGCCCGCGTCCCTCGCGACGATATCCGGGCCGATATGTCGTTTGCAGGGATGTAGGCAGGGGAGAGGGCTGGAAGAGCTGGGGGGAAGGAAACCCCCTTGGCTGGCGCACAAGGGTGTTTCCGGCAGATTGTACCAAGAAAGTTAACAAAGGGATTGTCAAAAAAGAAAGCCC
>CAMBWG010000355.1 GCA_945871415.1 uncultured Desulfovibrio sp. | reverse complement strand
CTGTTGCTTATTCCGCAACGTCACACTGCAAATGCTCTAGGCTCAGGAGTCATTTCTTTTTTTGAGGGGGAAGAAACCCCTTTTGCTTGCGGCAAAAAGGGGGTTCTTCCCCCTCAAACTCCCCCATCTTCCCCAAAACCCGCACGCAGCATACTGGCAGGCAAAGATAGACGTTTTCATAACATGGAGTTATGTTTTGCTTTTTGCATATCAGAGCAATTCAACTTTGAGATGTAAAAAGAATATCCTTATCTACCGCTATGAAAATGGCGCGCTGAGAAATACAAACGACAACGATTACGACATTTGTCTCATTTCAAAGTTGAAACGCTCTAGAGCGTTTCAACTTTGAAAAAAGGTGAGATACGAGGCGGTGGCACAGCGTTTCAAACTGAAAATGCTCTAGTACCGTTCCGGCATATAGTGGGGAGGCAATTCTTCCACGCCGCCGGGAGCGCCCGCCTTCAAAAGCTCCATCTGCCCGCGCAGAGCGCGCAGCATATCCACGGCATCGGCCAGCTGCTGCTCCACGGCATCCAGTTGCCGCTGCTGGGCGGTCAGAGCCGCATTCAGGGCTTCCAGCCGCTCTTCCTGAAAAAACGTCAGTTCTTCCAGACGAATCAGCCGTTCCTCATGATTTTCCATGCTTCCTCCCGGCAGGCCGGGCGCCGCCCTTATGCGGCACGCGCCCGAAGTCCGGCATCAGTATGCGGTGCTGGCGCAGGCGCTCGGCATCGCTGCGTGCCACGTATACGGGTTCGCCCTTTTCGTTGCATCCGCTGTAAAACATGGCCGTTGCCATCGTACCCGGCGTCGGGATAAAGCACTGCGTCTGCTGCGGAGCCCAGTGCCGCGCCCCGAGCCAGCGCGCCAGCTGCCGCATATCGTCGTCCGTACAGCCGGGAAAGGCGCTCATCAGATAGGGCACAACATACTGCTCGCGTCCGGCAAAACGACTCAGACGTGTAAAGTGGCCCAGAAAACGCTCGAAGACCTCCAGCGGCGGCTTGCGCATGGCAGCCAGCACGCCGGGCGCGCAATGTTCCGGCGCAAGCTTGAGCTGCCCTCCCGTAAACTCCTCCGCATAGGCGGCCAGAGCCTCGGGCTCCCGCAGGGCCATGTCCGCTCTTACGCCGCTGGCAACACGCACGTGCCCCACGCCCGGCACGGCGGCCACGGCGCGCAGCAATGCCACATACGGAGCCTGCGGCGTCTCGAAATGACGACATACCGAAGGATAACAGCAGGATGTGCGGCCGCAGGAAGAGGCGCTTTCCGTACCGTCAGGCCTGCGCACAGCCTTCTCGTCCTGCGCGCAGCGACCGTTCCACATATTGGCCGTAGGGCCGCCCACATCGGAAATGGCAAGACCCCTGCCGCGTCGTCCGCGCAGCTCCGCCGCAAGCCGGGCCGCCTCTTCCACAATGGACGCCTGCGAACGCGAACTCAGCCGCCGCCCCTGATGCAGAGCCAGCGAACAGAAGGAACAGCCCCCGCCGCAGCCGCGATGGGCGGTAATGCTGGTGCGCAGCATTTCCTCCGCGGGGACGGGTTCCGCGTAAGAAGGGTGCGCCGTCCGCCGGAAAGGCAGGGCATAGAGCGCGTCCATTTCTTCCGTTGTCAGAATGGCCGCAGGCGGCGCCAGCACCAGCAGCCGATCCTCCACCGGCTGCACGGCCCAGGCATCCCGACGGTGCACGTGGCGCTCCACATCGCGCGTCAGCGCCAGCAGTTTTTTCGGTTCCGCCAGAATCTCAGCATGAGAGGGCAAAATCATGCAGGGGCGTTCGTCCCAGCCGCACGGAACAAAGCGCGGACGCGGCGAGGCCTCCGCCCCGTCGCTTTTGTCCAGCCATGCCGTCCCGGGAATGCCGCGCCAGTCTTCGCCTTTGTCCAGACGGCGGGCCAGCTCCAGAATGGCGCGCTCGCCCATGCCGTAAATAAGAATATCCGCCTTGGCATCCAGCAGAAGCGGCCGCCTCAGGCAGTCCGTCCAGAAGTCGTAATGACTGACCCGCCGCGTGCTCGCCTCGATGCCGCCCAGCGCCACCGGCAGACCGGGAAAGGCTCGCCGCAACAGATTTGTATAGACAATACAAGCCCTGTTAGGCCGGGCTCCGGCACGCCCTCCGGGCGTATAGGCATCGTCATGCCGCTTTTTGCGGAAGACCGTGTAATGCGCCAGCAGAGAATCCACAGCTCCGGCACTCACACCGGCAAACAGACGGGGGCGGCCCATGCGCGTAATATCGTCCGTCGTATCCCAGCGCGGCTGCGCCACCAGCCCCACCCGGAAGCCGTGCGCCGTGAGCCAGCGCCCCAGCAGCACCGCGCCGAACGAGGGGTGATCCACATAGGCGTCGCCGTTGATCAGCAGCACGTCCAGTGAATCCCAGCCCAGAGCGTCCATTTCTTCCCGGGTCATGGGCAGGAAGGACGGCTGCGCCGCCCCCCAGGCCACCGACGGACACCAGGGACCCGCCGGTCTGCCGGAACGCGCCCGCGTATCGCCGGTCCTCGACGCTGGAGCAGGCCTGTGATCCGTCCGGGCGGCCCGGGCCTCTGAAACATCGCCGCGCCGCACGCCGTCCCCGGAACGGGCCGGACGTGCGGGCGCGGGAAAGGAGGAAGGTTTTCGCCTCACCAGGAACCTACCTTGAAGGCGGCGTCACCAGAGGCAGACCGCCGGGCGCGGCTTCTCCCGCAGGCGGCATACCGCCGCCACGGGGGCCGCCGGCCTTGCCCATGGCATGCTGCCGCATGAAGGCCGCCCATTCCTCATGGCTGATGCCGCCGTTCTTATCGGCATCAATGGCCTTGAAGGCCGCATCCGTCATGTTGGGGAAACCTTTCTTGAATTCCTCCGGGCTGAGGCTGCCGTTCTTGTCGGTATCGACCGCGTCAAAACGGCTGCCGCCGCCCGCGCCGCCGCCCATGCCGGGCATGGCGGGCGCATCCTGCGCGCCCAGAACCAGCAAAACGGCCGCTGCCGCCAGTAACATCTTGTGCATGAGTCTGTCTCCTTACTGTCTCAGGGGCGGACTGTTTTTCCGGGGGGAAGGGCCCCCCCTGGCTGGGCGCAATGGGCGTTTACGTCCCCCCCGCCCCCCAAGCGGGCCCCCAAGCGGGTTTTAGTGGGGTTTAGAAACGACGG
>CAMBWG010000354.1 GCA_945871415.1 uncultured Desulfovibrio sp. | reverse complement strand
CGCCCGCCATCCCGGTTTCAGAGGGTCCGACAGCAGCGGACTCCCCGTCATGGCGGACAGAGCCAGATCCCGATTGCCGCCGCCCGTTACCTCGACGATGATGCCTTCCTGCTTGCGCACGACGCCCGCCGCCAGCCGCAAGTCCACCTTGCCGCCCACGGAAGCGCACAGGTCAAAGAGTTGCAGCAGCGAGCGCCACACGTCCATGACCGAAGCTTCCGTCCATACGGGCTCGTCGCCGTCCACCCAGTTCATGCTCATCTGCACGGCCCGCGCCCGCCGCGCCGCCATGAGGCAGAACAGGCGCGTGACCCGCGCCAGATCGCAGGGGGCCGCTTCGGCGTCATCCTCACGGACTCCGGCCTGCGCAAGGTATTCCATGCCTTCCGCCAGCTCCGCGCCGTGAATGACCTGCTGCTGAATCTCGCGCATGGCGGCGGCGAGCCTGTCGCCGTGTTCAAGACCGCCCTTCTCCGCGGCAAGGGAGATCATATCGGCCGCCAGCCCCGCCGACTCCCGGATGACGGCCAGCACGTTGCGCATGTCGTGCGTGGCCGAGGCCAGCAGGCGGCCCATGCATTGCACATCCTTCACGAGCGCACCTCCCCGGAAGACAGGGCGGCCGCCGTAATGGCATCAAGCAGCGTGGCAAAGGCCACGGGCTTTGTCAGGCACATGAAAGCCCCCGCCACAGGGTCCTGTCCGTTGTCGTCCACGGCCTGATGGCCCGTCAGCACAATGACCGGCAGTCCGGCATGAGCAGCCTTGACCTTGCGCAGCACTTCCTCGCCGCTGAGTCCCGGCATCATCCAGTCAATGACCATGACCTGCGGCAGTTCCTTTTCCGCCAGGGCGCTCAGACCGTCATAGACCACACGGACATGATGCCCGCGCAAGCCGAGGCGCTCGGCAAGAGTTTCCACAAATTCCCTTTCATCATCGGCCAGAAGAATATGCAGCGCCATCAGGCATCCCCTCCCGCGCTTTGGGGCGGCATGTGCGGCAGGGTTATGGTGAAGGTCGTACCGCGGCCTTCCTCGCTTTCCACATCAATGTCGCCGCCCAGACGGCGCACGATGCCGTAGGTGATAAACATGCCCAGCCCCGTTCCCTTGTCTTTTTTGGTGGAATAGAAGGGCTCGAAAATATGCTTGCGCACTTCTTCGCTCATGCCCTTTCCGTTGTCGCTTACCTGCACCTTCACGCCGCCATCGTCCGCGGCGGCACAGCGCACCGCAATGGCCCCGCCGTCAGCGACGGCATCCAGCGCGTTGCCCATGAGATTAAGAAAGACCTGCTGCAGCTGGCCGCGATCCGAAACGATGCGCGGCGCTTCGCCAAAGCCTTCGGTCGTGATGCTCACGCCGCGATTCTTGGCCCCGCGTTCCATGAAACCGATGGTTTCCTCCACGATTTCTCCCAGACTCAGCTCCTGCTGATGCGCCTCCATGCGGCGGGAGAAGCCCAGCAGACGATGCGTGATGCTCCGCGCACGCTCCACCGTGCTTTCGATGGATTGCAGCAGGCCGATCAGCTTCTGCTTGTGGGGGAAATCGCCGTCCATGCTCAGCAGGTCCTGCGCCAGACCGGCCTTTTCATTGATGACGGCCAGCGGATTGTTGACTTCATGCGCAACGCCCGCGGCAAGCCGCCCGATGGACGAAAGTTTCTGATTGTGCTCCATCTGGGCAAAGGCCGCCACCCGCCGCTCGTCGCTGGCCTCAAGACGACCCACAAGATGCTTCATCAGCAGATGCGAGACAATCACGATGACGGCAATGCCGCCGCACAGGACAATCAGCAGCTCGCTGCGCAGACTCGTCCACGGACGCAGGAGATCCGTCGCGGGCTTGACGGCCATCAGCGTCAGATCCGTACCGGCAAGCGTCGTATATGCCGCCACAAGCCGGGTGCCTTCCGCGTCCGAGATATGGCGCACCGTTGTTTCCAGCGAGCGCGGCGGCAGAGACAGAGGCAGTTTTTCCAGCGTCTTGCCATAGAAGCGGGAGTTGGTCTGCAACACGCCCTTCGCATCGCACAGGAAGGCGTCGGTATCCTGCATGAGCCCCACGGAAGCCACCAGCTCTTCCAGCTGGGCCGTGTCGATGGTGACGCGCAGAGTCCAGGTCCGGCCGCTTTCTTCCATGCGCTGCACGGCAATGACCATGTGCGGGATACCGCGCAGACCGAGGAAAACGTCGCTGATATAGCGCCCCTTGACCTGAGCCTCATGCAGCCAGGGCTGCTTGGCGTAATCGGCATTGAGCAGCTCGTAGGGGCCCACATAGGCCACCTGCCGCCCCTTGTCGTCCACAAGGCCCATATCCACAAAACCCTTGAACTCGCTCTTGAGCGCCATGAACACACGGGTCAGGGTTGTGCCGGACGTCAGCTCGTCAAAATTATAGGCATGGGCAATCAGACTTACCGTGGACGCCCGCTCGCCAAGAAAGAGTTCCAGCGAAGCCTGCGACTTGCGAACCAGCGCATACAGGGGATTTTCCATCTCCCGCGCAAGAGTGCGCATGTACTGGGCATGATTGATGCCGGTAAGCAGCAACAGGGGCGTGACCGATACGGCCACCATAAGCCAGGTCATGATGCGGCGCAGGGAGCGGTAGCGCTCCGGGGACACCTCGTCGGGCACTTCAAAGGCATGCCCGAACGCATCAAGAAATTTTGTTTTCAGGGAAGCCAGCATAAACCTCTCCTCTGCCGCAAGCGATGCGGCGTCGCGGTTCTGAGCCGTCCGTGCCGCGCGCACGGCATTTTTCCGCCGGCTGCGGAAGCGCCGCCAGAACATCCGTGGCATCTGACAGCTCTTTTCGTGCCTGCCGTCCCTGTTGCCGTCAAGGTGAAAAAGGGGCGGAACGTCCGGCCCTGCCGGCGGCATACGCCGCTGCGCGGCAGGGCCGGAACGAAACCCTGGAGCATTTTCAGTTTGAAACGCTTTGCGCTTCAGACCTCACGGCCTGTCGTTTCACAGAAAAAACGCGGTTTTTCCGCTCACTTCTGGCCGGACGGCGCTGTGCCGCCGCCTCGCGTTCTACCTTTTTCAAAGACACAACACTCTAGTGGGCGCCCGCCACCAGCACGCCTGAGGCAGCCAGCAGCAGCACGACAACCTCGGCCGTCGCAATCCAGAACATGAGCCATTCCCTGCGCC
>CAMBWG010000353.1 GCA_945871415.1 uncultured Desulfovibrio sp. | reverse complement strand
CTGGTGTTCACATGATGGGTGAACAGGCCGAGAACGGTATTGATCTTGCGGGTGTCCGTGGGCTCGATGAGGCCGTAGACTTCCTGCAGGGCCTTGATGGTCTTGTAGGTGTGCTCCTTGGTGAGCAGCACGGGCAGGGCGGTGCCGGCCATGCCCTCGATCATGTGGCAGACTTCCTTCGGAGGACGCAGGCCGCCGGTCAGCAGCACGCCGGCAATGTCCGGCTCGCTGCTGGACAGACGGGCCGCCATGGAGGCCAGCAGGATGTCCGTCCTGTCGCCGGGCGACACGATGAGCTGATCCTTGGCAAGGTAAGGCAGGAAGTTGTCCACGTGCATGGCGGCGATCAGGTATTCGCCCACCAGCGCATCCAGATTGCGCTCGCCGAACAGCACTTCGGCGTCGAGGCCCTTCAGCACGTCGCGCATGGTCGCGCGACCCAGCAGGGGCTCTTCAGGAATGGCGTAGATCAGAGCGGGCTGCCCTTCCTTCGAGAAGCGCTGACGCAGTTCGTCCAGATCGGTCTGGGAAAGACCGGCGCGGTTGATGATGGTGGCCACCACATCCAGCTTGTGGGGCTCGAGGGCGTCCATGGTGAGCTGGAGGGAATCGCGGATTTCCTCGGTGCTCTTCTCCACGCCGCTCTGGATCAGCATGACGGGGCAGCCGAGGTTGGAGGCGATCTCGGCGTTCAGTTCAAATTCAAAGACCGGGTCCTTGCCCAGGAAGTCGGTGCCCACGCACAGCACGAAGTCGTAGCGGGCTTCCAGTTCCTTGAATTTGCGGATGATGTTTTCGATGACGAGATTGCGGTCGCCTTCATTGATGGTGGTGCGCACTTCGTCGTAGGTGTAGGCGAAGGTGTCGCGGTAGTCCTGCTTGAGCTGGAAGTGCTGGAGCAGGAGATCGATATCCGGGGCACGGTCGTCAAGCAGCGGCTGATTGATGATGGGGCGGAAAATGGCAATGTTCTGCATTCTGCTGGACAGCAGCTGCATGGCGCCCAGGGCCACGGCACGTTTGCCGGTACGCGGGCCCGTGGCGGTGATATAGAGGGATCTCGTCATGATTTCCTCCTGAACTTGCCGATAGTGGCAAGCGTTTTAGAGCGTTTTACCTTTGAAAAAGGTAAAACGCGAGGCGACGGCACAGCGCCGCCCGGCCCGGAGTGAGCGGAAAAACCGCATTTTTTCCGCGAAACGACAGGCCGAATGGTTTGTAAAACGAAGCGTTTCAAACTGAAAATGCTCTGGGTCGGCCACGTCTGAAGCGACGGGCTCGGGAGCAAAACGGGGCGCGGCGTTGTCGGCCGCGCCCCGCAGGCGTGTCAGCTTACACGCCCCGTCGCGTCAGGCGACGGAACGATGGGCCTAGTTGCTGCCGGGATGCGGCAGGTCGGCCAGCTGCTTGTACAGCTTGTAGCGTTCGCTGTAGGACTTGGCCAGTTCTTCCTTGAGCTGCTTGGAGACTTCGGGGGCCTTCTTGTCCAGAGCCGCGAAGCGGGTTTCGCCGGCCATGAACTCCTGAATACCTTCCTTGGGTTCCTTGCTGTCAAGCTGGAAGGGATTCTTGCCTTCCAGAGCCAGATCGGGGTTGAAGCGGTACAGAGGCCAGTAGCCGGTTTCCACGGCCAGCTTGCCTTCTTCCATGCTCTTGCCCATGCCCTTGCGGATGCCCTGGTTGATGCAGGGAGCGTAGGCGATGATCAGCGAGGGGCCCTTATAGGCTTCGGCTTCGCGGAAGGCCTTGAGCACCTGCTGCTTGTCGGCGCCCATGGAAATGGAGGCCACATACACATAGCCGTAGCTCATGGCCATACGGCCGAGGTCCTTCTTGCCGATGCGCTTACCGGCAGCGGCAAACTGGGCGATGGCGCCGAGCGGCGTGGCCTTGGAGGCCTGACCGCCGGTGTTGGAGTACACTTCGGTGTCGAGCACGAGCACGTTGATGTCGTCGCCGGAGGCCAGCACATGGTCCAGACCGCCGTAACCGATGTCATAGGCCCAGCCGTCGCCGCCGAAGACCCAGACGCTCTTCTTGGTGAAGAGGTCGGCCATTTCGGCCAGTTCGTGCGCAAGGCCGCAGTCAAGGGCGTGCACTTCGTCCAGCAGGGCAAGCACGTCTTCGCCGTACTTGCGGGAGCCTTCGGCGTCTTCCTTGTTGTCCAGCCAGCCCTGCAGGGCGGTCTTCAGTTCTTCGGACAGACCTTCCAGAGCAAGGGCCTTTTCCACGGCAAGGGCCAGACCGGCGCGGCGCTGCTTGTAGGCAAGGCCGAGACCGCAGCCGTATTCGGCGGCGTCTTCAAACAGGCTGTTGCCCCAGGCGGGACCGAAGCCGTCCTTGTTGGTGGTGTAAGGCGTGGTCGGAGAGGAAGCGCCCCAGATGGAGGAGCAGCCGGTGGCGTTGGCCACGATCATGCGCTCGCCGAAGAGCTGGGTCAGCACCTTCACATAGGGAGTTTCGCCGCAGCCGGCGCAGGCGCCGGAGAACTCGTGCAGGGGCTGCTGGAGCTGCGAACCCTTGAGGGTGCCGCGATCCATCAGATCGTCCTTCTGGCTGATGTTGGCTTCAGCAAAGGCCAGATTGACTTTCTGATCTTCGATCTGGGTTTCCAGAGGCTTCATGACCAGAGCGCGCTTTTCGGGCTTGGTCGGGCAGACTTCCACACAGGAGCCGCAGCCGAGGCAGTCTTCGGCGTAGACCTGCATGCGGAACTTCATGTCCTTGAGTTCCTTGCCCTTGGCTTCGGCCGTCACAAAGCTGGCCGGAGCGCCTTCCAGTTCGTCGGCCGTGGCAACCACGGGACGGATGGTGGCATGGGGGCACACGAAGGAGCACTGGCAGCACTGGATGCAGTTTTCGGCATTCCATTCGGGCACGTTGATGGCCACGCCGCGCTTTTCACAGGCAGCCGTGCCGAGGGGCATGAAGCCGGCCGGTTCCATGGCGGACACGGGCAGCTTGTCGCCGCGCTGGGCCAGAATGGGACGCACGTAGTCGGAAATGTAGCTGTCGTCGTCGCAATGGCAGACAACGGCGCCTTCCGTGGCGTTGGCCCAGGATTCGGGGTATTTGATTTCCGTCAGGGCGTCCATACCCTTGTCGACCGCGGCAATGTTCATGTTGACGATCTTGTCGCCCTTCATGCCGTAGGTCTTCTTGATGGATT
>CAMBWG010000352.1 GCA_945871415.1 uncultured Desulfovibrio sp. | reverse complement strand
GGCACTGCGCCGCCCGGCCCAAAGTGAGCGGAAAAACCGCGTTTTTTCCGCGAAACGACGGGCCGTATGGTTTGAAATGCGAAGCCTTTCAAGCGTCCGCAGCGGGAACCATGCCCCGGCGATGTTTACGCCGTCTGCGCCTGTCTGCTATGTCGTGCGGAGATAAAGCCGGAAATGGCGGCATGCACAACGTGTGAAAGGCGGTGCAGTGTATGAAATTCCTTGTAAAGATACTGCTTGTTTGTTTGCTTCTGTTTTTGCTGTCAATGACGGTCGGCCGGAAAATGCTGCTCTGGTGCTTTTCAAAGATGGATTATGAATGGGATATATCGCCGCAGTATCAGGCCTTCTTTTACAATCCGCACTGCGCCTGCGAATGTCCTCCCTTTCTGATTGTGGATATTTCCCATGATGAGGCTGTCTGGAAAGGAAAATATATCCGCGTTTTTCACAACAAAAACGATTTGAGCTATGCCGAACTGAGCGATAGCCCGTATTATGTTTTGAAGTGCGAAGGCAGAATAAAAAAGTCGCTCTATGTCTGGTTCCGGGAATCCACGCTGGAAGGCAGTTCCTGCCCCGTCACTGGGCAGTTTTTTGATGCCGATCATTGTGTCGTTGTGCAGCCGACCGCACGACAAGGGCAGTATATCGACGACATGATCTATAGTAGCGAAGAGTAGGGCGTTTCACCTTCCCGCCGTTTCCGTGCGTCGCGCCTTTGCCGTCTCTTTCGGGAGGCGTGCTTATCGTATTATGCTTTTTAAGCATGGTAATGTATAAAATATAAGTATTATACATGGCAAGACTTCTCCGGTAGTTTCTGTGTTGCGCGCGGAAAACGCGAACATCCCGCACGGAAAACATCGGAGTCGCCATGAATCTTGAAGAGCTGCTGACGTATATGAACGCCGGAAATCCGCTGGTCGTCGGCACGGAAGCTTTTGACTGCATGCACGCCCTCAGTTACGAGGCGCAGCGCCTGACTATGGAACTCAACAGCGCTTCCCACACGCCGGAAGAAGTCCGCGACCTTATGAGCCGCATCACCGGGCGGGATGTGCCGGAGGATTTTCGTCTTTTCCCGCCTTTTTACACGGACTTCGGCAAGAATATCCGCCTCGGCCGGGGGGTGTTCATCAATTCCTGCTGCTGCTTTCAGGATCAGGGCGCCATCACCGTGGGCGACGGCACGCTGATCGGGCATCGCGTCACCGTGGCGACCATCAATCACGGCCTGCGGCCGGACGAACGCCATATTCACAATCTTGCGCCGGTGACCATCGGCCGCAACGTCTGGATCGGCGCGGGCGCTATCCTGCTGCCGGGTGTCACCGTGGGCGATGACGCCGTCATCGCCGCCGGAGACGTGGTCAGCCGCGACGTGCCTCCCGCGTCCATTGTCGGCGGCGTGCCCGCGACCGTCATCCGGATGATTGAGTGAAACAAAAAAATCCGGGGGCTTCCCCCCGGCCCCTCATCCTTCCCGGCGCGTTGTATTTCGGAACATATGTCCTTCCGGCTGTTCCAGCGTCAGACAGCCGCCGTCCCCACCTTTTCCCCTCACCAACGGAAAGAGAATCCCGCAACTTGCGGATTTCTCCTCGGCAGTCCTGCCGGGGGACGGACAGACAGGGAAGGGCCGCCGTGTTTCCGCACGGTTGATGCCTCTGAAACGCGCACGCGCCTCTTTTCTTTTGCTCAGCAGAAAAGGGCATCGTTGAATGGGGCATCGCCTGAAAAAAGCGCGCTGGGGGAGGGGATGGGGGCCTGGGGGAAGGGGAACCCCCTCTCGCGCCAGCAGAGGGGGTTCCCCTTCCCCCAGATTTCGGCTCGCTACGCGTTCTCGCGCCAGTGAAAAGGGGTTCCCCTCCCCCTCGAACCCCGAAATAAAAATTCTATACCGAGGAAATATCATGCAGTATCCCACGCATTATGAAGAAGGGAAGAAGGTTTCGTTCATGAAGTTTGATCAGCGCCTCGCGGGGCTGCTGTTCATGCCGGGTTCCATGACGGAAGGGGCGACGTATCCGGCGGTGGTGGTGACGCATCCCGGCGGCGGCGTAAAGGAGCAGTGTTCTTCGCTGTATGCCTGGCATCTGGCGCAGGCGGGTTTTGTGGCGCTGGCCTTTGACGCCGCGCATCAGGGGGAGAGCGAGGGCCTGCCGCGCTATCTTGAGGACCCGGCGTCGCGTGTGGAGGACATTCGTTCCGCCGTGGATTATCTGACGACGCTGCCCTTTGTGGATGCCGGGCGTATCGGGGCCATGGGCATCTGCGCGGGCGGCGGCTACACCATGAGCGCCATCCAGACGGACGCCCGCATCAGGGCCGCCGCGGGCATCAGCACGTGGGACGTGGGCGACAGCGCCCGGAACGGCTTTCCCGGCGTGAACATTGAAAATTTTTTCCAGAAGCTGCTTCAGGAAGTCGCGGACGCCCGCACCGCCGAGGCCCGGGGCGAGGAGCCGCGCTACTGGAACTACGTGCCCGCGTCTGCGGATGTCATTGATGAGAACACGTCCGTCATTCAGCGGGAAGCGTACGAGTATTACCGGACGCCGCGCTGCCAGTATCCCACGTCGGTGAACAAGTATCTGGTGTCCAGCAACGACAAGCTGGCCGCCTTTGACGCCTTCGCCCATATTGAGACGGTTTCGCCGCGCCCGCTGCTGTTCATTGTGGGCAGCAGGGCCGATACGCTGTATTTTACCGAAGACGCCTACTGCCGGGCGAAGGAACCCAGGGAAATCTGCACCATTGAGGGCGCGACCCATGTGGATTTGTACGACAAGCCGCCCTTTGTGGAACAGGTGGTCGCCCGGCTTACGGACTTTTTCGGGAAGGCCCTGCGCTGAACGGCGTAAATTTCTCCTTGCCAAGGACGGAGCGATTGACTAAAGTCAGCCGTTCGTAACAAGCACACTCGGACAGCGGCCCGGGGTGTCCGCCATGCGGCGGATTGCAGGGTCAGGGTCCGGGTGGAAGATGACAACCCTAGTGGAGGATTGAATCATGGCTTACGTCAGCATGAAGCAGATGCTGGAAACGGGTGTGCATTTCGGCCATCAGACGCGCCGCTGGAATCCGAAAATGCGTCCTTACATCTTCGGTGCGCGCAACGGCATCCATATCATCGACCTGCAGCAGACCGTGAAGCTGTTCCGCGTGG
>CAMBWG010000351.1 GCA_945871415.1 uncultured Desulfovibrio sp. | reverse complement strand
ACGATCCCGCCACCGGCGAAACCAAGATCTTCAAGAAGCCCTACTACCAGATCATTCCTGACTAGTCGGCCTTAGAAGCTCTACGGGGTGGCCGCAAGGCCACCCCTTTTTTTCCCCTGCGGCGGCCGGGAAATCTCCCGCCGCCGCGTATACGCTTAACGCCGCGCGGCAGGCTACGGCCTGCATTGTTGCGCCTGCCTGCGGGCTTTTTGGACACACGCCGCCGGCCTGGCGCGCGCGCCGTCCCTTGCGGGGGGCCGGGCGCGGCAACGCAGGAGGATCCGGGATGTCCAACTCCATTCTCGTCGTGGGCGGCGGCTTTGCAGGCCTTACTGCCGCCATTGAAGCGGCGGAACTGGGTCACGATGTCTACATCGTGGAGAAAACGCCCTATCTGGGCGGTCGCGTGGCCCAGCTCAACAAGTATTTCCCCAAACTTTGTCCGCCTTCCTGTGGTCTGGAAATTCAGTTCCAGCGCATCAGGAAGAATCCGCGCATCAAATTTTTCACCATGGCCGAAGTTACCGGCCTTTCGGGCACGAAGGGCGACTATACGGTAACGGTCAAGGTCAAGCCGCGTCGCGTGGTGGCCCACAATGTGGACCTCACCCTGCTGGCGTCCAGCCTCGAAGGCACCGTGGACAATGAATTTGATTTCGGCCTGTCCAGGCGCAAGGCCGTCTACAAGTCCATGCCCTTCGCCTACCCCAACCGCTTTGTCTTCGATCCCGCCGCGCTGTCTCTTGCCGACACGGCGCGCGTGGCCGCCAACAAGTACCTGCTCCCCGAAGAGCCTGAAAAAGAGCTCACCCTCAACGTGGGCGCCATCGTGGTGGCTACCGGCTGGAAACCCTACGACGTCACGCGCCTGACCAACCTCGGCGCGGGTTCGGTGAAGAACTGCATTTCCAACATGCAGATGGAGCGCATTGCCGCCGCTTCCGGTCCTACCGGCGGCCGCATCGTGCGCCCCAGCGACGGTTGCCGTCCCAAGAGCATTGCCTTTGTGCAGTGCGCCGGTTCGCGCGATCAGAATCATCTGAACTACTGCTCCTACATCTGCTGCATGGCCAGCCTGAAGCAGGCCCAGTATGTGGTCGAGCAGTGCCCCGATGCGCGCGTGAGCATCTTCTATATCGACCTGCGCACGCCCGGCCGCTACGTGAACGTGCTTGACAAGGTCAAGGCCTGCCCCAACGTCCAGATGGTCAAGGGCAAGGTTGCCGATGTGCGCCAGGGCGAGAACAACACCGTTGTGCTGACGGTGGAAGACGCCGTGCGCGGCGAGAAGATGACGCTGAACTATGACATGGTGGTGCTCGCCACCGGCATGCAGCCCTCGCTGGCCGACGACAAGCTGCCCTTGCCGTTGCCGCTGGACGAGGATGGTTTCGTCATGGGCGGCGAAGAAGCCGGCATTTTTGCCGCCGGCTGCGCGCGCATGCCGCTTGACGTGATGCGTACGGCCCAGTCCGGTACGGCCGCCGCCCTCAAGGCGGTGCAAACGGTGAAAGGGAGGTAAGGCGGCATGGCCAGCAAGATAGGCGTCTATTTTGACCTGCAAAACATCGGCGGCGGCCTTGATGTGGAGGCCCTTGCCGAGCAGGCAAAGGCAAAATGGGGCGATTTGACTCCCGTGGTCAAATGCGTGCCCGTGCTTTGCGATGCGGAAAAGGAAATTCTGGCGGACATCGAGGCCAACGGCCTTGACGGCGTGCTGCTCTGCGGCGCGAGCCCGCGCGACATGGCGGACGTGCTCCGTCTGCCCGTTCTGACCGAACATGTGAACCTGCGCGAACAGTGCGTTCTGGCCTACAAGAACCCCGACGGTTCTCCGCTGGGCAACGGCGACGCGCCCGAACTGCTCAAGATCATGGCCCGCGACTATGTCAACATGGGCGTGGTCAAACTGCAGAAGAGCGAAATGCCTGATTCCGCAGCCGTGGAAGGCGTGAAGCGCATTCTGGTCATCGGCGGCGGCTGGACGGGTCTGACGGCGGCCATGGAAGCATCGGCCACCGGCTACGAAGTCGTGCTGGTGGAAAAGGCCGACGTGCTGGGCGGCGCCGCCAACAACATTCCCACCGGTTCGCCCCTCAAGGCTCCGTGGGAAGACAAGGAACCCACCAACGTCAAGGCCAAGATCGACGCTGTGACCGCTGATCCGCAGATCACCGTGCACATGTCCTCGCGCATGGCCAGACTGGAAGGCCAGCCCGGCGAATTTACGGCCACCATCGCCACGCCTTCGGGCGAAGTGACCGTGGCTGTGGGCGCTGTTGTGCTGGCTGCGGGCTGGGCTCCGCTGGATCCCAAGTATCTTGCCGGCATGGGCCTGGGCAAGAGCCCGAAGATCGTGCACGCCGCCGAATTCGGCAAGATGCTGGTCGCCGGTCAGGTGGACGCGCGCCGCATCGCCTTTGTGCTTGATACCACCCTTGCCGAAGAAGCCCTGAAAAATGAGGCTCCGGCCGAACCCGAAGCCGGCGGCGAAGCCGCCAAGGCTCAGGTGGAGGAAGGCGAGGAAAAGGCCTTCATCAAGGAAAATCTTGAGAGCATCAAGCACCTGCGCTACTCCAATACGGTCAACAGCGTGGGCATGCTGCGCCTTGCGAATATCGTCTGCGAAAAGACCAACGACGCCACGCAGGCCTTTATCCTGTACAAGGATATGATGATCCCCGGTATCCTCGAGCGCTTCTACAAGAAGATGCAGGATCGTCTGGGCATCATGATGACCAAGGCCGACGTGACCGCCATCGACGATCGCGGCGATCGCATTGTGGTTTCCTGCGCCAACACCCTTCTGGGCATGGATTTCGATCTTGACGTGGACATGGTGGTGGTGCCTACCGGTATCGTCCCCGTGACCGCCAAGGACGTGACCGTCGAGTTTGCTTATCGTCAGGGCCCGGACTTCCCGGACCTCGGCCTGTTCGACGGTTTTGCGGATTCCAACTACATCTGCTTCCCCTACGAAACCCGCCGTACCGGCGTCTATGCCGCCGGTTGCGTGCGTCAGCCTCTGACCATGGACGCCTGCGAAGAAGACGCCCGCGGCGCGGTCCTCAAGGCTGTGCAGTGCATCGAAGCCGCTGATCACTGCGTGGCCGTTCATCCGCGTTCCGGCGACCGTTCCTACCCGGTGTTCAACTTCGTGCGCTGCACCCAGTGCAAGCGCTGC
>CAMBWG010000350.1 GCA_945871415.1 uncultured Desulfovibrio sp. | reverse complement strand
CGAATGGCGGCCGCAGGCCGTGCCCGTTGCGACGAAGGAAGCTGCGGGCATCGACAGCAGAGATGAAGGTTTTCCCTTCTCCCCGGAACAATATCTTTGTTAACAATAAGCATATCATAGCTATTATGAACGCCGTTATTTCTGTTCTTTTGCCTGTCTACAATGCCGCTGCGGACAGCGGGGCAGCCTTACGGGCCTGCATGGCCAGTCTGGCCGCGCAATGCGGTACGCCGGACGCTCCCCTGCCGCCGGTGGAAATTCTTGCGCTCAACGATGGTTCTTCCGATGCGAGCGGAGCCATTCTGGACGAGCTGGCGCGCGCATGGCCCGCACAGGCCGCGCCCGCGCTGCGTGTTGTGCATCTGCCGCACGGCGGTATTGCCCAGACCCTCAACAGGGGGCTGGAACTCGCCCGGGGCGCGTACATTGCCCGCATGGATGCGGACGACAGCTGTCATCCGCAACGTCTGGCCCGGCAGTATGCCTGCCTGAACAAGGACGCTTCTCTGGGTGTCTGCGCAACGCAAGTCTCCTTTGGCGGCGATCCTGCCACCGCCTATGGATTTTCTCATTTTGTCCAATGGCAGAATGCGCTCTGCACAGCGGAAGAGATACGGGATGCGCGCTTTCGGGATACGCCCGTCTGCCACCCCGCCGTTCTGTTCCGGCGCGAGCTTACGGAGCGTCTGGGCGCGTATCGCAACGGAGACTTTGCGGAAGACTGGGAACTCTGGCTGCGCTGGCTGGATGCGGGCGTACGCTTTTTCAAGCTGTCGCAGGCCCTGTATCAGTGGAACGATCCCCCGCAACGCCTGACACGTACAGACAGCCGCTATGGCGATACGGCCAACAACCTCCTGCGGGCTTTCTGGCTGCGCCGGGAATGCCGGCGCCGCGCGCCGCGACGCATCTACGTCTGGGGCGCGGGACGCATGGCCCGTCGCCGTCTGGCCCCGCTCTGGGACGATTTCTTGCGTCCCGCGGCCTTCATCGACATTGACCCCAAAAAAATCGGGCAGCGTGTCCGCACCATTCCCGGGGAACCGGTCCCCGTTATTGCGCCCGCCGCCCTTCCAGCCGCAACTGATGACAGCCTGCTCCTCAATGCCCTGACAGCCCACGGTACCGCCGAGGAGGCCGCCCGCTGGCTGGAGGAACACGGCTGGCGGCAGGGGCGTCACTGGCTGCTGACATAAAGCTTTTTACCTTTGAAAAAGCAGCCTGCGAGGCGGCGGCACAGCGCCGCCCGGCCCGAAGTGAGCGGAAAAAATACGCTTTTTCCGCGAAACGACAGGCCGTATGCTTTGAAAAGCGACGTATGTCAATCTGAAAATGCTCCGGAATACCAAAAAGCAGCAGGGGGAAAGAGCAACAGCTCTTCCCCCCTGGCCTTGAGGAGTATGTACCGCGCATGCGGTATGGCAGACATCACCGCTACATCGCGGCGATTTGGCGCTGGCGGTTCTGGATGACGCGCCCCATCCATTGCCGCAACTGCTCTATATCGGCCTGCTGGGTCTTTTCGGAGGCATCCAGCAATGTCCGCAATGTGTCGATATCCTTGCGCAATGCGCTGGTATCCTCCTTGGACTCATCCATATGGTCGGCCATGCGCTGCACCAGGCCCTGCAAGACAAGCAAAATGCCTTCAAGAGCCGTCGTCTGGCGCTCGATGAGTTGCAGGGCAGCTGGCGGCAGCGGGGAAGGCGTGTGCTCTTCCGGCAGGGCCAGCTGCGTTTCCGAAAGCGCTACGGCATTACGCGGGAAGAGGGTCTGCAGGGCCTCGTCCACCGCAACGGCCGTACGCGATTTCTGCATCTGATCAAGAATGGCCTGGATGACATCCAGAGTTTCCGAACGATACCGGCGCCGGCGTCCTTCGCCGACGCTGGGAATGTAGGCGGCAAAGCGCTTGCAGTAATAGCGGGTCGTCGATTCCGGCAGGGAAAAATGACGTGAAATATCCGCTATGCTCAATAACGCTTCCGTCTTGGGCGATTTTCTCATACTGGCCCCTCCGTTACACAAACAGACGAACGCGCATATCCCTTGCAGGGCCGCGGGGACGCCCTCGTTCGCCTTGTCACTACAAGTCCGGCGTTGCAGATACGCCGGGCCTCCCCTCCTTGCCGTTCCCCGGGCCGCAGCCGAAACAGATCGCGCGGCACACGGCATGCCCCGGCACAGTCTACAAAACACGGCGCACGGCGATCAGGCGCTTGCGCCAGTGAGGTTCGTCCAGACTTTCCACGCGAACCTTTTCGCCGCGCCGGGGGCTGTGAATAAACTCATTGTCGCCGGTGTAAATACCGGTATGCAGCCCCCGGGGACTGTTGCCTGTACGAAAGACAACGATATCACCCGCTCTGGCCATACCAGAAGGGATCTTGACTCCGGTCCTGGCCTGATCGCTGGTAACACGGGGAATGGACACCCCGTTCTGCTTGTAGGCCCACCAGATCAGTCCCGAACAGTCAAAGCCCTTCTGCGGCGATGCTCCGCCAAGGCGATAGTTCTTTCCCATCTGCTTATAGGCCGTAGCAACAATGCGTTGTGCCTTTTCCGGCGGTGGTCCGTTGTCTACCTGCGGCCCGAGCAATCCACAGCCGCCAAGCATGAAGGCAGTCAGCAGCGCGAGACATACCCTCATCAGACAGGGATGCAGATGTCTGTGCCTGTACATGACTTCTCCCTCTTCTCGTCCGTCCATTAAAAAATGGAAAAAAATTCCCTTGTGCCGTTGCGGACGAAAAGAACGCAAAATTTCTGCACAGGGAATTTTCAAGCGCAATGATAGCGCAATATTACTGTAAAAGGAAAGAATAATTTTTATTTTACACAAAATATAAACAATATTTATCTTTAATTTAGATACAATTTAAACATTTTTTATCTCGTTAATTTAAAAAAAACTTTCCTTTAAGCCGAACAAAAAATAAAAATTTTCGACATAAAATCTACACAATATCTAAAAAATTATTTTCTTTTTTTCTTTCCTTACCCCCTAAACTTTTTTTGAGAGTTGCCATGCAATAAAAAAGGAATCGAAAAGACTATTCCGATTCCCCACAGGAAAAAGCCTTGTCGCAGGCGGGGTGGCACTGTGCCCCCGCCTGTCGTTTCGCGGGAAAATCAATTTTTTAGGCGAAAAGCCCGGGCGGTTTGCGTGGAATTGGGTGGGGTTGAAAACAGAAGGGCGGTTGAAACA
>CAMBWG010000349.1 GCA_945871415.1 uncultured Desulfovibrio sp. | reverse complement strand
AAACGACAGGCCGTATGGTTTGAAACGCACAGCGTTTCAAACTGAAATTGCTCTATTGTCGAAGCTCATAATCCCTGACAGGCACGGCCTGCAGCTGCCCGACGGGCCACTGGCCGGCGCGGGCGTGTTTTCTCTTCGCAGAAACTGGAGTTCCATGCAGCACGCTTCCCCTTTTTCCCGTCGCCCCGCTGTGGTGCTGCTCTGCGTTTTTCTGCTCTGTCTGATTTCCCTGCCGCTCTCCTGTCTGCCCGGTCCCGCAGGGGTTGCGGCGCGGGACGTGCTGGCCGCCCTTGCCGCTCCTCTTGGCTTCGGCGATCCTGTCCTGTCGGAAACAACTTCTCTCATTGTTCTGGACATTCGTCTGGCGCGAGCCTGCATGGCGCTATTGTGCGGCGGCGCACTGGCAACAGCCGGCGTGGCCTTGCAGGGGGTCTTGCGTAATCCTCTGGCCGATCCCTTTACGCTGGGTATTTCCGCGGGAGCCGCGTGCGGTGCGAGCATCATGATCGCCTTTGGCGCGCCGCTGGCGCTTCTCCTCGGTATCAGCGCGGCAGGGCTGATTTCCGGCGGCGCGTTGCTCGGCGCATTGCTGGCCCTTGGCGGCGCGCTCTGGCTCGGGCGCAGCGGCGGGACCTTCAGCCGAGAAAGCATCATTCTCGGCGGTATTGCCGTTGCGGCCTTTCTCGGCGCTGTGGTGGCGCTGGTTAAAGCCCTGAATGAAGAGTCGGTCACAAGCATTGTGTTCTGGATTATGGGCAGTCTGCAAGGGCGCGGCTGGAACGATTTGCCCCTCCTGCTGGCGACGCTTCTGCCCGGCCTGTGCTGCATTGCCTGCTGCTGGCGGGCTCTGGACGTGCTGGGGCTTGGCGATGAACAGGCCGCGCAGACCGGTCTTGCCGTGGGACGGGCGCGTCTTCTGCTGCTGCTTGGCGCAAGCAGCATGACGGCAGGCTGTGTGGCCGTGGCCGGCGTTATCGGCTTTGTGGGACTCGTGGCCCCGCATGTGCTGCGGCTGCGGCTTGGCGTCGGTCACGGCCCGCTGCTCTTCGGCGCGTTTTTTGGCGGCGGTCTGCTGCTTCTCTGGGCCGATGTGGCGGCGCGCTCGCTGCTCGGCGGCGGTATGGAAATACCTGTGGGCGTCGTGACGGCCCTGATCGGCGGGCCGTTTTTCGCCTTCCTTGTGAAGCGGCGTTAGAGCGTTTTGCCTTTGAAAAAGGTGAAACGCGAGGCGGCGGGACAGCCCGCCCGGCCAGAAGTGAGCGGAAAAACCGTGCTTTTTCCGCGAAACGACAGGCCGTATGGTTTGAAAGCACAGCGTTTCAATCTGAAAATGCTCTAGAGGATACCCCTTTGGGGGGAGGGGGCTTCCTCCTTTCCCTCAATACCCCCATCCCTCCCCCAGCGCGCGTTATCTGTGCGGATTGGTTGCCCTGCGACAACTGGCGGAAGGAGCCGTATGGGGAGCGTCTGCGAGAACGGACGGCAAAGCAACATATTTTCACCGGGAAAGCTCTCATATGTCACAAGAAGACGCAGTTCTGAAAGCTGTGGATGTGCATGCCGCCTACGGTGCGCACGCCGTGCTGCATGGCGTCAGCCTGCGGGTGGCTCCGGGAGAAACGGTTGCCCTGCTGGGGTGCAACGGCAGCGGCAAGACGACCCTGCTTCGTCTGCTGTCCGGGTTGCACGCGCCCGCAAGCGGTCAGGTGCTGCTTTTCGGGCAGCCGCTCTCCCGGATACGGCCCCGTGAGCGCGCACACAGTCTTGCCGTGCTGGCGCAGCGGCCGCTCTTTCTTCCCGGTATGCTGGTGCGGGATTTTGTGCTGCTCGGGCGCTATTCCCGTTTGCCCTGGTGGGGCATGTACAGCGCCGCGGATCGGGCTGTTGCCGCTGCGGCGCTGGAGGAGGTGGGTGCTTCCGGGCTGGCGCAACGGCCCATGCGGGAACTTTCCGGCGGCGAGGTGCAGCGGGTGGCGCTGGCTAAGACGATGGCTCAGGAGACGCCGCTGCTGTTGCTTGACGAGCTTTCGGCCGCTCTGGATGCCGCGCGTGCCGTAGCGCTCTTTGATGTGCTGGAACGGCGTCGTCGTCGCGGCGCGGCCATCATCATGGCCATACATGATTGCAGCCTTGCCGCGCTCTATGCCACGCGCCTTGTGGGGCTGCGGGACGGCGTTGTTCTTTTTGACGGGCCTGTGCCCCGCGTCTTTACGGAGGAAAATCTTGCTGCTCTTTATGGAACGCCTTTGCGCGTGGTTGCCCATCCCGACAACGGACAGCCTCAGGCCCTTGTGGCGCAGACTTGCGGCCCCCTTGCTGCTGGCGGCTCTGCTGCCGTCCCAGGCAGCGGCGGTTGTGTCCGTTCATGACGACAGGGGACATACTGTTGTGCTGCAACAGCCCGCGCAGCGCATTGTGCCGCTGTACGGGACATTCAGCGCGCTTGTGGCGGCGCTCGGCGTCGAGGAACGGCTTGTGGCCCGGACCAGCGCCGATAAGGGCTCTTCGCGGATGGCGTCCCTGCCTGTGGTGGGAACGCATATGGCCCCCAATATCGAGCTGATCGCTTCGTTACGACCGGATATTGTAATTCAGCTGGTGGGCCGTAAGGATGCCGCCATACAGTCGGATACGCTGCGGGGGCTGGGAGTCCCCGTGCTGGATCTGAATGTGGCTTCCTTTGCGGATCTTTTCAGAGTCACACGTCTTTTAGGGCAACTCCTGGACAGGAATGCCGAAGCCGAGGCCCTGTGCGTTCATTGGCAGAATCGCCTTGACGCTGTCAGAAGATCTCTTGCCGGGCGCGCGCCCGTGCGTGTCTTTTATGAAGTGCGTTATCCGAACCTGCTGGCGGCAGGACGCGACAGCATCGTCAATGACATCATCGAGCATGCCGGGGGCGTCAATGTCGTTTCTCAGGATCGCAAGCTGGTCCGCTTCAATGAGGAAGCGCTGCTTGCGGCTGCGCCCGATGCCTATATTCTGCAACGCGGCCCTATGAATATCATGCCGGAGGCCCCGGATCGCCGCCCGCATTTTCAATCTCTGCAGGCCGTGCGTCAGGGGCGCGTCCTGTGGGTCGAGGAAGAACGCTTTGCCCGTCCCGGCCCCGCCTCCATTGACGCCGTCGAAGAACTGGCCCGCTGGCTGCACGGCAAGTAGGCCTTGGATTGTTGGGGGGAAGGGGAACCCCTCTGCTAGCGCGAGAGGGGT
>CAMBWG010000348.1 GCA_945871415.1 uncultured Desulfovibrio sp. | reverse complement strand
AGAGTGCCGGGAAACGCCCACCATAGAAATACAGGAAGACGACGACCCCGTATTGCGCTCGCTGCTGGACGCCTTTGCGCGCAACGGCGTTAAACTGATACTCAAGGATTTTTCTCTGGGTATGCCGCTGCCCACTGTGGGCGCCGTTGCCTGGGACCCTGCAACGTTCCCGGAATCTTCGGAAATCGTCTTTACCGCGGGCACGGCAGCCACCCCGGCCAAGGCCGCCGTGCGGGCCGTGACGGAAATTGCGCAGCTGGGCGGGGATTTCTGCACGCATGCCTGCTATGAAGCCTCCGGTCTTTCCAAGTTCGAGCGGCTGGAAGATATTGACTGGCTGCTGCGGGGTCCCGTCGTGCCGCTGCGCTCTCTGCCGAGTGTGGAACATGACGATATCAGGGACGAATTGCTTACGGCCATTGCCGGCCTGTCGCCGCTTCAGGTCTATGCCGTAGAAACGACGCATCCCGAACTGGGCATTCCCGCCCACTACACCATTGTGCCCGGTCTGGATTTCCGGGAGCGGGATCGCAATCAGAGTCTCGGACTTTTTGTCGGCCGCAAGCTGGCGGAAGAGGCTGACGACGTCGAAGCTGCCGCCGGTCTCGCCGTGCTGGAGGAATGCTGCCCGCAGGCGCACTATCTGCCGTTCTTCAAGGGTATGCTGGCCATGCGGTGTGGTGACACTGCCGCGGCGCACGCGCTGTTTTCCGAAGCGGCCCCCCTGCAACCGGACGACGACGCCTTTGCGCTGGCCTCCTTCTATGCCGGGTATGTTCTGACGCTTGACGGACGCTGGCTCGAGGCCCTGCCCTCGCTGGAAGCGGCCTTCAAACGCTGCCCCGGCATGAAGGAATACGGCAATCTTGCCGGTGTGGCGCTCTTCAAGCTGGAACGCTACGAAGAAGCCGCCGACTATTTCTCCCGCGTGCTCCGCATCGACAAGGGCTCCGCCATGGACTGGGCAAATCTCGGCATGTGCCGCAAGCGCAGCGGCAGGGATGACGAAGCACGGGAGTGCCTGAGCACGGCGCTGTCGCTGGATGCCTCTCTGGACTTTGCCCGCCGCGCGCTGGACGAACTGAACGCCTCCGGGCAGGAGCGAAACGCCTGATCCGTCGCCTGCCCCGCGCAGTATTGCCGCAGGCAGACCGTAACGGGGGATTTTCAGGAACAAAAAGCCCTTGCCGTAACGGGAGAAGAGGCAGTATTCTTTTGCCGATTCAGGAGAACTTCTCCTGCGCCCCTGTTCGGGAAAAAACACAGAAAAAGGAGTCTCGTATGGCGCGAAAGAGTCTTTCCCTGTTTTGTGCGGCCTGCATGCTTGCCGTGACCGTTCCCGGTATGGCTGCGTCGCAGTACCATCCCGAAGTGGCGGCGCATCGCGGCGCCAGCGGCTATATGCCCGAACATACGCTTGAGGCAAAATCTCTGGCCTACGCCATGGGCGTGGACTATATTGAACAGGATGTCGTCATGACCAGGGACAAAAAGCTCATGGTCATGCACGACGTTTTTCTTGATACCACCACCGATGTGGCCAGGCGCTTTCCTGATCGTAAACGCAAAGACGGCCGCTACTACGCCTGCGATTTTACCGCGGACGAAATCCGCAGTCTGCGTGTCAGCGAACGGTTTAATCCTAAGACGGGCAAGGCCATCTTCCCCGGGCGTTTTCCCCTGAACACGACCATCGAATATCGCGTGCCCTTCCTTGAAGAGGAATTTCAGCAGGTGCAGGGTCTCAACAAGTCGACGGGCCACAACATCGGCGTGTATGTGGAAGTGAAGGAGCCTGATTTCTTTGCAAAGCAGGGGTTGCCCATTCTTGAAGCCACCATCGACATGCTGACCCGCTACGGCTACAACAGCCCCGATTCCCGGGCCATCCTGCAAATCTTTGACTATGACGCCGTGAGGAAGGCGCGGGAACTGGGCTGGAAGGGCCCCCTTGCCATGCTGGTGGAGGCCGACGGACAGGGCCAGAAGGATGACGCCGCCGTGCATGGCTGGCTGCAGACCGATGAAGGTCTCAAGGAGCTGGCCCGCTACGCCACGATTTATGCTCCCGACTTTGCCCTTCTTGCCGTGCCTTCGCAGGACGGCAAGAGCTACACCAGAAGCGATCTCGGGGATCGCGCCCGTAAGGCGGGCATGAAGCTGCATACATGGACCTTCCGCGTCGATTCCATGCCCAAGGGCTTCAAGACGACGAAAGATGTCATGGATTTCTGCTTCAAGGATTTGAAGCTGGACGGCATCTTTTCCGATTTCCCCGATGTTGTCGTCAACTACCTCAAGGAAAACCACCTGCGCTGAGGACGTCCGGCGCTTTACAAGCCTGTAAATCCGCTGAAAAAACTTGTTGACAGCAAGAGGTATAACATCTACACAGACTTCTGTGTCGGGATGTAGCGCAGTCTGGGAGCGCACTTGAATGGGGTTCAAGGGGTCGAAGGTTCAAATCCTTTCATCCCGACCAGCAAAAAATAATGCAAAGGCCGATCAGGTCCAGCCTGATCGGCCTTCTTTATGGCAGTCGCGCGGACAACTCCCGCAGACCAGGAGCGTTTCAGCTTTGAAAAAAGTAAAACGCGAGGCGGCGGCACAGCGCCGTCCGGCCAAAAGTGAGCGGAAAAACCGCGCTTTTTCCGTAAAACGGCAGGCCGGGTGGCAACGCAACGCGTTTCAAACTGAAAATGCTCTAAAAAGAAACCTGCCGCAATCAATTATCCTTTTCAGGTTAACGACAGAAACTGATCCGCCCTTCTTGACAGAGAGCGCGATATTGTCTAAAAGCACATTGCTGTCGGGATGTAGCGCAGTCTGGGAGCGCACTTGAATGGGGTTCAAGGTTCAAATCCTTTCATCCCGACCAGCAAAAAAAGTCTGTCCGAAAGCCGGTTAGAGAACAATCTCTAACCGGCTTTTTTTTTGTGGAACAATTTCCTCGTGTGTACCGCCGATTCCCGGCAACGGCGCCGTGAGCTCATGCGCCCTTCCTGCGGCCTGTCGTTTCGCGGAAAAAATGTGTTCTTCCGCTTACTTCAGGCCGGGCGGCGCTGTGCCGCAGCCTCGTGCTTCACCTTTTGCAAAAAGTAAAACACGCTGTATTCGACGGAATAAGAGCCGCCCTCCGGTCTTTTCATTTTATTTTTACAATTTCATATAAATATTAGAGGGTGTCAACTAAATAATGACGCAATATCTTTCCAGCTTCCATTGACATG
>CAMBWG010000347.1 GCA_945871415.1 uncultured Desulfovibrio sp. | reverse complement strand
AGATACTGCTCCCTGAGGGCCTGGGCAACGACGGGGCTTTCTCCCTTGCGTTCGGCATAGATGCCGCCCATGATGCCCTGAAGCGTGTCGAATTCACCCACCATGCCGCTGACAAGATCGGCCTTGGAAAGACGACCGGCGCGCGCGGCGTCATCAGGCGTTACTTTGCCGTCGGCGACGGTTTCGGCCAGATGGCGGCAGAGGCTTTCCAGCCGGCGGGTCTTTTCGCCCATGCTGCCCAGTCGTCCGATAAAGATGACGTGATCCAGCTTTTCCAGCCAGCTGTCGAAGGTTGCGCGCAGGTCGGCGTGCCAGAAGAAGCGCGCATCCTCAAGACGGGCGCGCAGCACGCGTTCCCAGCCGCGTTTCACCAGCCCCATGTCTTCGGGAGTCAGATTGAGCACGGTCAGGAAGTGCGGCAGCAGCGCGCCGTCGGGACCTTCCACGCCGAAGCTTTTCTGATGGCTTTCCATGCTGGTCAGCAGTACTTCGCGGGGCACTTCGAGATAGGAGGCGTCAAAATCGCCCAGCAGCGGCACGGGATGCTCGGTCAGGCCCTCCACCTCGCGCAGAAGACTGTCCTTCCAGAGCACCTTGCCGCCGGCGGCGGCGGCCTGAGCATCGCCGCCGCTGATGATGGCGGCGCGACGGTCGGCGGGCAGGGGCGTGATGCCGCCCTTGTCGGCCAGCAGGGGCAGCAGATCGCTTGCATGCGCCACGCTGAAGGGGCCGCGACCGTGAATGCGGTGGCCGCAGGTTTCGCGGCCGGAAACCACGGGGCCGACTTCAAAGGGAACCACCTCGCTGTCGAGCAGGGCCACAATCCAGCGCAGGGGACGGGCATAGGCCACATGGTTGGCGCCCCAGCGCATGCGCTTGGCAAAGGGCAGGGCCGTGATGACGGCGGGGCAGATGGTCGCCAGCAGATCGCCGGCAGCCGCGCCGCCGATGCGTTTGCGCACGGCGACATATTCGCCCTTGGGCGTTTCCTGACGGAAAACGTCGTCAAGGGCGCAGCCGTTGGTGCGCACGAAGCCTTCCAGAGCTTTGGTCGGTTTGCCGTCGGCGTCATAGGCCACGCGGGCGGGAGGACCGGCCACGACTTCCTCCCGCTCGGTCTGTACGGGATTAAGGTCTTCCACCACGAGGATGGCGCGGCGCGGCGTGCTCAGAGCGCGGATCCGGCCGTGTTCGAGAGCGTTTTCTTTCAGCGCCGCGGTAAAGCGGGCTTCGAGTTCCTGTTCTTCCGTGGGCAGAAAGCGGGAAGGCACTTCCTCGCTGCCGATTTCAAGCACAAAGGTTGCCATGCCTTACCTCGCAGTACGGTTGAGAAGGGGGTGACCCATTTCTTCACGCTGGGCCACATAGAGACGCGCCACACCGGAAGCCAGAGCGCGAACGCGGCCGATATATCCGGCACGCTCCGTAATGGAAATGGCGCCGCGCGCATCCAGCAGGTTGAAGGTATGAGAGCACTTCAGGCAGTAGTCGTAGGCGGGCCAGGGCAGATTCAGCTCCAGCATGCGCTTGCATTCGCCCTCAAAGTCGTTGAACTGGCGCAGCAGCATTTCGGCGTTGCTGACTTCAAAGTTGTGGCGCGACTGCTCGACTTCGTTCTGATGATAGATGTCGCCGTAGGTGACGTTTTTGTTCCAGCGCAGGTCATAGACCGACTCCACGCCCTGAAGATACATGGCGAGGCGTTCGAGCCCGTAGGTAAGCTCCACGCTGACGGGGAAGAGATCGATGCCGCCCACCTGCTGGAAGTAGGTGAACTGGCTGACTTCCATGCCGTTGAGCCAGACTTCCCAGCCAAGACCCCATGCGCCGAGCGTGGGGGATTCCCAGTCGTCTTCCACAAAGCGGATGTCCTGCTGCGCGGGGTTAATGCCCAGCGCGTTCAGGCTTTCCAGATAGAGGTCCTGCGCATTTTCCGGCGAGGGTTTGAGAATGACCTGGAACTGGAAGTAGCGCTGCAGACGGTTGGGATTTTCGCCGTAGCGGCCATCCGTGGGACGGCGGGAAGGTTCCACATAGGCCACGGACCACGGTTCGGGGCCGAGCACGCGCAGAAAGGTATTGGGATTGAACGTACCCGCGCCGCATTCCACGCCCGAGGGCTCCTCGATGACGCAGCCCTGCTTGGCCCAGTAGTCTTGCAGGGTAAGTATGACGTCCTGAAAATACATCGGCATTCCTTTTGGACTGTTGACTTTCACAAGTGCCGCTCAGACGCGGCGAAAATAGCCGTTTTCCCAGGCAAGGCCCAGATGGTACTGTACAAAACCGTCAATGGCCCGCCCGCAGGCCCGCCTGTCCGCAGGGAGAAGCGGCGACCTGCGCCATTCCGAAGGAAATTCTTGCTGTACGCGGCGCAAAACGTCAAGGGCTGTCGTGGTCAGTTCCACGCCGTAGCGTTCGGGGACGATGCCCGCCGCCGTGCGTTCCGTGCGGCAGGTCCGGCAGCGCAGGCGGCCTTCGTCCACCACCAGAAGGCTGCCTTCTCCGGCGGGGCCGCCGCAGACGCCGCAATGCTCCATGTCCGGCGCAAGCCCCAGCGTGCCCGCAAGACGCCAGCGAAAGAAGAGCGGCGAAAGTGAGGGCAGTTCCGGAGCCTCGTCGGCCGTGCGGGTAAAATCCTGCAAGAGCGCGTATGCCTCGGCCGCATTTTCTTCAGCAACGCCCAGCGCCTCCACAAAGCGCAGACAGTTGACGGCAATGCCCATGCGCTGCCAGTCCTGCCGGAGACGCTGCGGCCCGTGGCGCAGCGTGGCTTCTTCCAGATTGAGAAAACGGCCGTCCCGAGAACTTTTGACGCGGCAGTCCAGTTCATTCAGCACGTCGAGACAGCCGCAGAAGCGGCGACGGCTGCGGCTGCCGCCAAAGGCGAAAACGGTCAGCAGGCCCCGGCTGCGGCACAGCAGCCGGACCCAGAGATCCGTTTCTCTGAAGGCTCCCAGCCGGATGACCAGCGCCTGTTCCGTCCATTCCATGCGTATTCCGGGTTTGTGAATGCAGAAGCGGCGGCCTGTTGCCGTATGGTTTGAATGCGGGCTTTTCAGGCTGAAAATGCCCCAGCGCCTGTTGATACTGAGTTTGCTATATGGCCTGTATCCCCTCTGAAAAAAAGCGCGCTGGGGAAGGGATGGGGGCCTGGGGGGAAGAATTTCCAGAACGCCTTTCCTTCGGGAAGGCCGGGCCCTCTCGCGCCGGCAGCGACCGAATGGCTGCCGCGGGCCGT
>CAMBWG010000346.1 GCA_945871415.1 uncultured Desulfovibrio sp. | reverse complement strand
TACGGCCTGTCGTTTCGCGGAAAAAACTCGTTTTTTCGTTTACTTTGGGCCGGGCGACGCAGTATCGCCGCCTCGCGTTTTGCCTTTTTCAAAGGTAAAAACTCTCATACCGCAGCGCCGGATATGGCCGGAATGTCCCGGCAACATCCGACGTACTCCCAGAATATCAGACAAAGCGTTATGGAAGCGTCAGCAGCGGGCCTTTGCATCAGCGCATTTTTACGGCATTATCGTGCACAGACTGCCATACGGATACGCCAAGGAGGCTTTATGCCGGATTTTGCCGCTCTTTCCACGCCCGCCCTCATTCTTGATGAAGAGCGTTGCCGTCGCAACTGCGCCCGGCTGCGGGATCACGTCCACGCACTGGGCGCCGCCATGCGCCCGCACCTCAAAACCTGCAAAAATCTGGAAATTGCCCGCTGGTGCATGGAAAGTCCGCAGGGACCGGCAACAGTCTCCACGCTTGCCGAAGCCGAATATTTCGCCGCGGGCGGCGTGCGGGACATCTGCTATGCCGTCGGCATAGCGCCCGATAAACTGGCCCGGGCAGCGGCGCTGCGTGCCGGAGGCGTGGATCTGATCCTGACGCTGGATTCTCTGGAGGCGGCCAGAGCGCTGCTTGCCTTTGCGCGTGAGCGGCAGCTTTCCTTTGCCGTCATGCTGGAGACAGATTGCGACGGACACCGCGCGGGGATTGCTCCCGACGATCCGCTGCTGGTTATTCTGGGCCGCATGCTGCATGACGGCGGGCAGGAAGTGCGCGGCATTCTCACGCACGCCGGCAGCGCCTACGACGGCGGAACCCCGGAACAACTCCGGCAGCTGGCGGAGCGGGAACGCGCCGCCGCCGTGGCGGCAGCCGGCATGCTGCGCGCCGCAGGTCTTCCCTGTCCCGTCGTCAGCGTGGGGTCCACCCCCACGGCCCATTTTGCCGGCTCGCTGGAGGGCGTCAGCGAAGTACGCGCCGGAACGCACGTTTTCCACGATCTCGTCATGTGGCGCCTTGGCGTCTGTGAACCGGAAGATATTGCGCTTTCCGTGCTGGCCACCGTCATCGGCCGCCGTGCCGACGGCGGGCTCCTGCTTGACGCGGGCTGGACGGCTCTTTCACGGGATCGGGGCGGCCCCGGCGGCTTTGAAGTTCACGGCTACGGACTTGTCTGCAACCTTGACGGGCAGCCTTATCCCGGCCTGTGCATTCGTGACACCAATCAGGAACACGCGCTGGCGCACGGCCCCTACACGCCGCCGCTGCCTGTGGGCAGCCGGGTACGCATCCTGCCTGTCCATGCCTGCGCCACTGCCGCCTGCTTCGACGCCTATCACCTGCTGCGGGGAGGACGCATCGAGGCGGAGCTCTCCCGCTGTCGCGGCTGGTAACACCGCGCTTTTTCAAGGGAATGCTGGATCACGTGGTAAGTATGCCTCAATGGGCCTGTAAATTTATACTGGGGTCAGGACTCATTATCAGATGTTGATTCCCCGGCATATTTTCCTTTTCATGATATGAAAAAAAATAAAACATCATTGGATGTTACAAAAAAAAACATCTTTACCCGCCGGCACATTATGTGCTGGTTTTGGGGAAGATGGGGAGTTTGAGGGGGAGTTTACGGGAACGCCCTTCCTCGCTTTGCTACGGAAGGGCCGGCACTTTTTGCCGCGAGCAGCGACCCGTCGGGCGACGCAGGAGCCTTACGGGCATCGACAGCAGAGCAAAGGGGTTTCTCCCCCCTCAAGAAAACCGTAATGAGTCCTGACCCTGAAGCATTTTCAGTTTGAAAATGCTTCGCATTTCAAACCACACGGCCTGTCGTTTCGCGGAAAAAGCGCTGTTTTTCCGCTCAGTTCGGGCCGGGCGGCGCTATGCCGTCGCCTCGCGTTTCACCTTTTTCAAAGTTGAAACGTTCTCTCTTATCTATTTGCTCATGAGCTGACCAATACTGCCGAACAGATCGCCGATGACGTCGCCCACGCTTCCGGCAATGCTGCCCAGAATACGCAGCAGCGCCGTTCCGGCGCCGATGGAGGTCTGCGGCTTATCCAGCGGACCGTACACGCGCACGGGGAACGGCGGAATCCGGCCCATTTTGACGGACAGATTACAATCCAGCTGCTTGCGCACAAGGTGCAGCCATCCGCCGCCCTGCGCCTGAAGATCATCGCCGAGATAGAAAAAGTCGCTGCTGCGGATCACGCCGGAACGTATATTGCCGGAAGCCGAACAGCGCGTGATGGGCGTGGGCTTTCCCTTCCGCCGCCCGTCACGTCCCCGATCCTGCATATAGCCCCTGCTCAGCGATATTTTCCAAAGACCGTTGAGCGACGAGGCCCACTGCCCGCCCGCCGTCATATGCTGCCGCAGTTCCAGCTCAATGGCGCCGCGCCCCCCGAAGGCCTTCTCTCCGCCGCGGTCGTCGCTGGCGCGCTCCACATCAATGTCGTCAGCCTTGAGATCAAGAGCCAGCTCCAGCCCGCGATCAAAGCGGGCATCCACGGAAGCCCGCAACGGCGCGCCGTAACAGTTGGCCCGCACCGCGTCGCAGCGCAAACGCCCCTCGTGCAGCTTCAAAGGAAGAGACAGAGACGACAGATTGAACTTCCATGCCGTCAGACGCTGCACATGCAGCACACCCTCAGCGTCAAAGCTTTTCATGGCCCGTAAATCCCAGGGCTGCCCCGGCGCATCATTCCGCCCCCCCGTATCGGGAAAGGCCGCCATAAAGGCATCAAGATCAAAATGCGGCGAAACCAGATCAAAGCGCAGCGCGGGACGCGCCCCTTTCCACTGCAGGGAAGCATCGCCTTCCAGAGCAACCTGCGTCGCGCGCGCCTGCATGCCGGTCACGGCAAGACTGCCCGGCTGGCCGCTGAAATTGCCTGATACCTGCCAGCGGCGCAGGGGGGCGGGCAAATCCGGACTCTGCCCGGCAGCCTGCCGCAACGTGGCCCCCAGGTCCCGGCATTGCAGATGCAGCTTGCCGCGCCAGGAAGGCGTCTTGCCGCTGCCGTCCAGGTACAGATCGCCCTGTCCTTCCACCCCCAGCGTGGACAATGCCGCCCGTTGCAGGGAAAAGGTCGACGTTCCGACATTAAAGGCGCACTGCCCGGCAACGCCCGCTGTCAGACCCCGCGGCAGAGCGGTTCCGGACGGCATATGCAGATTGCCGCGCAGGGCGGCGGCTTCAGTACGCAGACGGGAACGGCCGCCGAACGTCAGAGGACCGTCCAGCTGCACATCGGCCTCCAGTCCCGGCGATT
>CAMBWG010000345.1 GCA_945871415.1 uncultured Desulfovibrio sp. | reverse complement strand
CGCCATGCGCACCACGACCCTGCCTATCCGGCATTTCGGCATCCGGGCGGCAGGCCGCGCGCTTGCAGCCTTCGGCCGGACGCTGTTTTCCCGTCCACGCCAGACGCTGCGCCTCGTGCGCGACGCCCTGTGTCACCCCCTGCGCACCTGGGAAACCCGCCTGGAAGCGCTGGTCTGCTTCCTTTACGGCTTTCTGCTGGCCGAAGAAGCCCGGCGCGACGGCGTACAGCTCCTGCACGCCTCCTGGGGCAACGGCCCGGCCACGGCTGCCTGGGTTGCATCCCGCCTGACGGGTATCCCCTTCTCCTTCACGGGGCGCGCCAACGATATTTATCCTCAGGACGGCATTTTGCCCCTCAAGGCCCGCGACGCCCTCTTCATCCGCACCAACAACAGGGCCAACGGCGTCTATCTGCGCGGATTCTGCCCGCAGGATCAGCAGGACAAAGTCCATGTTGTCTACAACGGTCTGACCCTCGGCCGGCAGCCCCCCAGCCTTGCCCCCTTCATGCCGGAATACCGGCTGCTCTCCATCGGACGTTTTGTTCCCAAGAAGGGCTTTGACGATCTGCTCACGGCTGTTGCCCGGCTGCGGCGCGAAAACGTGCCCGTACGCCTGACGCTGGTAGGCGACGGGCGTCTGCGCGGGGCCCTGAAACGTCAGTGCCGCCGTCTGGGCATTACGGATATCGTGGATATGCCCGGCTTTCTGCCTCACGACAGAGTGCAGGCGCTCATACGCAGCCACGATATCTTCCTCATGCCCAGCGTGCAGACGAAAAACGGCGACCGGGACGGCATCCCCAACGTCATCATGGAGGCTCTGTCCTGCCGTATGCCCGTCATTGCCACGGACGTATGCGGCATAGGAGAAGTCGTCCGCAACGGAGAAACGGGCCTGCTGGTGCCGCAGCGCGATCCGCGTGCGCTGGCCGAAGGCGTGCGCCGCCTGCTGTCTGATCGGGAGGCGGCTCTGCGCATGGCCGGACAGGGACGCAATCTCGTACTGCACATGTTCGACAGCGAAGCCAATACCCGGCAGCTGCTGTGCCTCTATCGCGACAGCTGCGCCCACGCCGCCTGCCGGGAGTCCGCTCCGCATGCCTGATCCCCTCTTCGTTGCCGTCAGTCTCGACGTGGACGAAGAGGGACTCTTCGGCGGTCGCTATGTCTGCCGCCGTCCCCCCGTGCGCAATACGGCCTTCCTGCATCGTCTGCGCTCTCTGACGGCGCGCGGCGTGCGACCGACGCTGTTCTGTGCTCACAGCGTCCTTACCGACGAAGCGTCCCGGGAGCATATCGCCGCCATGCAGGATGCCGGAGCCGAAATCGGCGCGCATCTGCACCACTGGAATACGCCGCCGCTGGCGGGCGATACGCCGGACTGTCCGCTCAGCGTGCCCGCGGCAGCCCTGTCGCCCTCCCTGCTGCGCGATAAACTCCAGACGGTCCTGACCGCGGCCCGCTCTCTGGCCACGGCCCCGGTGGTCAGTTTCCGTGTGGGCCGCTGGGATGCGCATCCGCAGCTCTGGCCCCTGCTGACGCAGGCCGGCATACAGGTTGACGCCTCCGTGCGCCCCCTGCACGGCCGACGCTGTGCCGCCGACGGGCTTGCCATCAGTCCGGATCACTTCAACGCTCCCGCCGTCCCCTATACCATCGCCACCCCTTACGGCTCACTGCTGGAAGTGCCGCTTTCCGTGGCCCCGCTGCTGCCGGGGCTGCCCGCGCTGATCCGCGCGCTGCCCGCGGCCCTGCGCCGTCGCGTGCAGCCCCGCTTTCATCAGTGGGGGGCGCTGGCCCTGCTGCCGGTGGAACATCCCCTGCCGCTCATGCGCCTGGTAACGCGAGCGCTGCTCTTCCACGGTGTACGCCTGCTCTCCCTGACCTGGCATTCCTCGGAAATGATGCCCGGCGGCGCGCCTCATATTCCGGACGAAGCCGCAGCGGCACGGCTGCTCGGCAAGATTTCCCGCTGGCTGGACTGGCTGGAATCCCGCTACGACGTCGCCTATCTGTTCATGCGCGATGTCGCCGCCCATTGCCCGCCCCGTTCTTTCCCATCGCTCACAGGAGACTGGACATGGCGCTGACATCAGCCCGGCCACCCCGGTGCCCTCATGTGGCCTGCATCCTGCTCTGGTACCCGCTCTTTACCCAGCCCTTCATCTTTCAGGAAACAGAAAACCTGCGCCGTCGTCTGCCGCTGACCGTCTACAGCCTGTATGGACGCCACCTGAAGCATTGCTCCGCAGCCATGCGGGCCGCGGCCCCGCAGACCCGGACGCTCGGCCTGCGCGCCCTGCCGCTGCTGCTGCGGGATACCCTGCGCCAGTGCATTCTCTCCCCGCGCCGCTTTTTCCGGCTCTTCCGCCGCTGTTTCCGCCATCGCTGGCCTTCCTGGGAAATGCTTGGCGAAAACCTCTGGGCCTTCTTCGCGGGCTGCCATCTGGCCTTCCGGCTTCGTGAAGACGGCACGGACATCATCTATGCCCCCTGGCCGCGCGGCACGGCCACGGCCGCTCTTGTCGCCTCCGCCTTCAGCGGCATTCCCTTTGCCACCGCCGCGCGCGGCGACAATCTTGAACCCGCGGATCCGGATCTGACCTTCAAACTGCGCGAAGCCATCTTCATCCGGGCCAACAATGCCGCCGACAAGACGCGTATCGAGGCCCTGCCCGGCGCCCCTGCCGCCGGAAAGACCCGGCTCGTCTACAACAGCCTGACCCTCCCCGCCACCGACAGGCCCGCTTTTACCGCCTTTCATACGCCCCCCCGCCTCTTTGCCATCGGCCGTTTCGACGTTACCAAGGGCTTTGACGTCCTCCTGCGCGCCTGCGCTCTGCTGCGCGACCGGGGCGTTGACTTCCGGCTCACGCTGGCAGGCGGCGGAGGAAAGACGCTCGGACTCGGCAACCTGAGCGAGGCGCTGCGCGCCCTGCGCAGGGATCTCGGACTGGAACATCTCGTGGCCATGCCGGGTCTTGTTTCTCACGACGATTTGCCGGCCCTGCTCCGCTCTCAGGACATCTTTCTTGCGCCCTGCGTCATTGATCCGCTCACGGGCATGCGCGACGGCATTCCCAATACCGTCATCGAGGCTCTGTCCTTCGGGCTGCCGGTCATCGCCAGCACGGTCAATGCCCTTCCGGAAATCGTACGCCACGAGCAGACCGGCCTCGCCGTGCCCCCCGGAGATCACGCGGCGCTGGCCGACGCCGTGCAGCGCCTGCTGGCCTCGCCGGAAGAAGCCCGCCGCCTGGCCGCCGCCGGC
>CAMBWG010000344.1 GCA_945871415.1 uncultured Desulfovibrio sp. | reverse complement strand
CGACTGCGCGCCATTCTCCATCTCTGGAAGGATTAAGCATCCATGCGAGCTACTATTGCCACCCCCGAAGGGGGCGATCCCGGCACTGCCCTGATTGAAATTTTTGACGCACCTCCCGTGGACGGACAACCGAGCTTCACCATCCTGTCGTCGCAGGGCTATCTTTCGCCCGACGGCTGGCAGGAAAGCAGCACGCCGCTTGTACCGGAAGCCTGGGACAACGACAGCGGCTGCCTGCGCATTGCCGTCGGCGCTGCCGTTGTGGATCAGCTTGATCCGCTGGAAACCTACCGCCTCGGCCTGAATGATCAGGTCTGCGCCCTGCAGGTCGGGGAGCTGCTTTTCTCGCACATGGGCGGCGGTCAGGGCATGGGCTCCCGTCCCGCTCCCGTCGAGGAAGAAGCTCAGGAAGAAAAAGCCGTGCCTCCGACAGAGGAAAAGCAGCCGACCGAAGAACCGGCACAGCCCGAGACCACGCCGGAGGAGGCGCCGAAGGAAGCTCCCGCGCCGGAAGTCGCACAGGTGCCCGTCGAGCAGCTCTCCTTGACGCCGGACACAAAGCCGGAAAAGACGCCCGCCGCTCCCCTCGAAATGGAACCGGCGACCCCGCGCAAGAGCCGTCTGCCGCTGATTCTGCTGCTTGTCCTGCTCATTGCCGGCGGCGCGCTGGCTTATCGCTACCTTGCCTCTGCGGGCGAAGATGGCGCGACGGCTCCCCTGCCCGAGCTGCCTAAACCGGACAGCCCGGCAGCGCCCGCGCCTGCTCAGTCGGCGGAAAAGCCGCAAGACAAGGCCCCCGAGACGCCTCCGGCAACACCGCCCGCCGCCCGGGCGGAGGCATCCGCCTCCGGAGCGCAGGCCCTGTCCGAAGCGCGCGATCTGCTGCGGCGCAATGCGCCGCCCGAGGAAACGCTGGCCGCAGGCAAGGCCCTGCGCACGCCCGATGCCGACGCACGCCAGAGCGACGCCGCCTTCCTGCTGCTGGAAGACGCCGCTCAGAAAGGCAATGCCGAAGCCATGTTCCTTGTGGGTCGCTTCTACGATCCGGCTTCGGAGCTGCCGCGCGGCAGCATCCCCCCGGATCTGTCTCAGGCCAGGAACTGGTATGAAGCCGCCCGCGGCAAGGGCCATAGCGAAAGCGCGCAGGCGCTTTCGGCCCTGCGCGCCTTTGCCGAACAAAAAGCCCGGCAGGGCGACGAAGAAGCCCGCCTGCTGCTGCAAAACTGGAAATAAGCCCGGGGCGCGGGAGCCTCTCCCGCGCCCTGTTTCTCCATCAAGGATGTTCTGATGAACAAACGTCATTTTCACGCTTTCTGTCGCGCCGCCGCCCTGCTCTGCTTCGGCGTCGGCCTTCCCGCTCTTTCTCTTGCCCTTCCCGATGCGCCGGAAGCCGCGCCGCTCATTCAGGAAGGAAAAAAGACGCTCTTTCAGCGTGTCGTCAGCCATCCCGGCGCAATCCTGTATGCAAACCCCGATCAGAAAGGTAAGTCGCTGCGCTCTCTGACGCCCTTTACCGTGCTCTACGTCTACGGACAGTCCAAGGGCTGGCTTCAGGTCGGCGCCGGCACGCAGCAACCCGAAGGCTGGATTGAAGCCGGCAGGAGCACGCCCTGGAATCAGTCGCTGACACTGCTTTTCAGCCCCCGAACCGGTCGAGATCCCGTCCTTTTCTTCAGGGAAGAAAAGGGCCTCAACGACGTCTGTCAGGCCGCCGACATGGAACAGCGTCTGGACAAGCTGCTTGCCGCAGCCCAGTCCTCCCCCTCCGCCGATCTGCCCATCGTGGCCAGCGAACCGGCCGAAACCAAGGGGGCCGTTTCGGCAAAGCGCTTCTATCTCATGCCCATTCTGCAAATGAAGGATCCTTACGAGGGCGTCAAATTCCTTCAGGTTGCATCCATTGACCCCGGCAACGCCGCGCAGGCGCAGACCGCCGCCGGCGGCGCGCCCAGAACGGGCATTGCCATTGTCATGGACACCTCCGTTTCCATGAAGCCCTACATTGATCAGAGCCGCAACGTTGTCCGGACCATCTACGACCAGCTGGAACGCGACGGCATGACCGATAATGTCGGCTTTGCCGTGGTCGCCTTCCGCAGCAGCACGAAGGCAACCCCGGCGCTCGATTACACCACCCGCGTCGTCAGCGACTTTGCCACGGCCAAAAACCGCGCGGCTCTGGAGCAGCGCCTTGCCGAAGCGCAGGAAGCCACGGTTTCCAGCCACGACTTCAATGAAGATTCCCTTGCCGGCGTCTACAAGGCCGTTGAAAGCCTGAGCTGGGGCGACTATTCCTCCCGTCTGATTCTGCTTGTCACCGACGCGGGCCCCCTGCGCCCCGGCGACAAATACCGTTCCACGCCTATGGCCGCCAGGGAAATGAACGATTTTGCCCGGCAAAAGGGCATCTGGATTTCCACGCTGCACATCAAGAGTCCCAAGGGCAGCGCCAACCACGCCTATGCCGAGCAGAACTACCGGAGCCTTAGCCGTCTTTCCGGCGATCGTGCCAATTATCAGGCCGTCAACGCCTCCACGCCGGCACGCGGCGCCAGCGAATTCAACACCGTTGCCGCCACGCTGGCGCGCGGCATGGTCGCCATGGTCAAGAACACGGCCGAAGGCAAGATCATGACCCGTCCCAAGGACGAAGCGCCCGCCAACCTGACCCCGGAACAGCAGGCGGAACGTCTGGCGGCGGCCCTCGGCTATGCCATGCAGCTGGAGTATCTCGGCCGCCGCAACGCCAATCGCGCTCCCGACGTCATCAACTCGTGGATTGCCGACATGGATCTGAAAAAACTGGCTCGCGGCGAGCATGAGCCCACCGTCGATGTGGCCGTGCTGCTGACCAAGAATCAGCTCAACGACCTCAGCGTTCAGTTGCGTTCCATCATCGACAACGCCGAACGCACCAAGAAGACCGATGCCCGCGACTTCTTCCAGGGGATTCTTTCCGCGTCCACCCGTATGGCCCGCGATCCCAATGCGCCCACGCAGGGCAAGAGCCTTGCGGAGCTGGGCGTACTGGGCGAATTCCTTGAAGGACTGCCCTACAAGAGCGACATCATGCTGTTGAAGGAAGAAGACTGGTATCGTATGAGCATCGGCGAACAGACCGCCTTCATCAACCGTCTCAAGTCCCGCCTTGCCCGCTATGAGGAATACGACCGCGACCGCGACAACTGGGAAAGCTTCGGCCAGACCAACGCCGGCGACTGGGTCTATCGCGTTCCTCTGAGCATGCTTCCTTAGGGCGTGTTGACACTAGAGCGTTTCACCTT
>CAMBWG010000343.1 GCA_945871415.1 uncultured Desulfovibrio sp. | reverse complement strand
AACAACCTTGCGAACGTGAGCACCTATGGCTTCAAGCAGCAGAATATCCAGTATTCGGACCTGATTTATTCTTCCCAGGGCAATATCGGCAGCGGCTGGGGATCGCAGGAAGACTCCTTCGTAACGACCGGCGAACTCGGTCACGGCATGGCCGTCGACTCGGTACGAAGCTTTTTCTTTCAGGGTGGCATTGAAAGCACCAACACGGTGTCGGACCTGGCGCTCAACGGCAAGGGCTTCTTCCAGGTTACGAACGAGGCGGGCGAAGAATACTATACGCGTACCGGCGACTTCATCCTTGATAAGGAAGGATACATGACCACGCCCATGGGCATGAACCTCATGGGCTACCAGTACGACGCATCGGGCAATCTCGGCGGTCTGGCCAAGATTCAGGTGGATCGCTTCAGCACGATCCCGGCGAAGGCCACGTCCTCCGTCAACTTCCAGATGAATCTCGGCAGCGTCAAGGATAATACCGTTGACGGCGAAAATCCCTATTTTGCTCTGCTGTCCGCCTACAATGCCACAGCCAAGCCGCCTCTGGCCAGCGACGCAGCCAGCTATCAGCAGAGCGTGACCGTCTATGACGCCGAAGGCAAGAAGCACACCCTGACGGCTTATTTCGACGGCGCGCCCTCCGACGACAACTCCAAGCGTCAGGTGGAATTCCTGATCGCGCTGGACCCGGGAACCGCGGGCAGCGAAAACCCCGGCGACGGTCTGGTGATGAGCGGCGTGCTTACCTTTGATGCCGCAGGCAAGCTGCAGGGGATGTCGGCCTTCGTACCCGGCGAGGCCGGAAGCAAGGATCTTTCGCAGTGGCAGGCGGCCACCGCAGTCGGCGGCGGTTTTCAGTGCATGGTTAACGGTTCGCCGGTGACGATCGATTTTGGTCTCGGCAACGCCACCGCCGCCGGCGGGGGCGCGGCGACAGCCGCCGAAGTGGGCACGGATGCGACGCTGCTCGGCGGCCTTACCGGAGAGGCCCTGCCCTCCTCGACGACGGCTTATGCCGGCAATCCCACCGGCATGATTTCTCAGGACGGCTACAGCGAAGGCCAGATGAGTTCCTACGACATTGACGAAAACGGGGATATCATCGGCTACTACAGCAATGGCCGGAGCCAGAAGCTCTGGCAGATTCCGGTATGCCGCTTCACCAGCGAAGACGGACTCTATCGTCAGGGCGACAACCTTTACAGCGCCACCGAAGACTGCGGCAATATGACAATGGGTGTTGCCGGCACGGAAAACTTCGGCACGATCCATTCTTACAGCCTTGAACAGTCCAATGTGGACATGGCGATGGAAATGGTTAATCTGATTGTCACGCAGCGCGGCTTCCAGTCCAACAGCAAGGTCATCACCACGGCGGACGAAATGCTGCGCAAGGCGATGGAGATCAAGCGGACATAGTTGCTCTTGCGACGGAGCGCCGCTTGCGTGCGCGCCAGGGAGGAGAGGAAAGCCCTTTCACAGGGGCACGGAGGCGTCCGCCTTCTCGTGCTGCCGGGCTTTCCTCTTTTTTTTCGGCCGACGCGCGGCCTTCCCGCAAGGAGCCGCCGCGTCGCTCTTCCCGGAGCCGCATCCCTGTCCTGTCAACGCATCGGGAGATGTACCGTGTCCGTTCCCTTCATGCCCCGGGATATTTACGGAGTCATCGGCTGGCCGCTGGCGCAGAGCCTGAGCCCGCTCATTCACAACACCGGCTTCCAGACGCTCAATCTGCCCGGCGTCTATCTGCGCTGGGAAGTCGCCCCTGAAACGCTGCCGCGCTTTCTGGATGCCGTGCGCACCCTGCCCGTGCGCGGCCTGAGCGTGACCATCCCGCACAAGGTCGCCGTCATGCCGCTGCTGGACGGCCTGACGCGAGAAGCCGAAGCCGTGGGCGCGGTCAACACTCTTTTCTGGGAAGACGGCAAACTCCGGGGCGACAATACGGACGTGACGGGCTTCATGGCTCCGTTGAAGGTCCTGGATCTTCCGGCGGACATGCCTGTACTGCTGCTGGGAGCGGGAGGCGCGGCGCGCGCCGTGGCCGCGGGTCTCTCGCTGGCCGGCTTCCGGCAGATTCGTATTGCGACGCCTTCCGACACATCGCATCTGCCGCTGGCCGAGCGCTTCGGACTGAAAGCCATCCCCTGGGAAACCCGCCATGACGCGCCTGCGGGGCTGGTGATCAATACCACCCCGCTGGGCATGCGCGGCAAGCACGAAGGGGAAAGCCCCTGCGACTTCGCCCGATTGCGCCCGGCGGAAAACTGCCCGGCACTGGCCTACGATATTGTCTATAATCCTCTGAAGACCGCCTTTCTGGCCGACGCCGAAGCGCACGGACGCCGCTGCATCTCCGGCGACGAAATGTTCTTGGGTCAGGGCGACGCCCAGTTCCTGCGATGGACAGGACGGCATCTGCCTCCGGCCGCACGCGCGGCGCTGCATGCCGCCCTGCAATAGAGCTTTTCTAAGTTGGTTGGGGGGAAGGGAAACACCCTTGCGCGCCAGCCAAGGGGGTTTCCTTCCCCCCGGAAAAACGCCTTGGAATCAATACGCCCTGTCGCGCGGACGGTATTTTCGCCAATCTTTTTCCACAAGGCACAACCATGCACGATTATCTGATATTGCACGGCGTCAATCTCAATATGTTCGGACGACGCGATCCGGCGCAGTACGGCCACGAAAGTCTGGCGCAAATCAATGCGCGTCTGGAATCGCTGGCGGCGGAACTGGGCGTGCGCCTCGACATCTTCCAGACCAATCACGAAGGGGAAATGGTGGAACGCATCCACGCGGCTCTGGACGACGGCACACGGGCCGTCGTCATCAATGCGGGAGCATGGACGCACTACAGTTACGCCATTATGGATGCGCTGGCCATGCTGCACATACCGGTTATCGAAGTCCACATGTCCAATGTACACGCACGCGAAGCCTTCCGGCATCACTCCGTCCTGTCTTCGGTATGCACGGGCAGTATCGCGGGATTCGGCCCCCTGAGCTACGAACTGGGCCTGCGGGCGGCGCACGAACTGGCCGGCGCAGCCGAATTGTAGCTTCCACTCTGGCGTTTGACGGGGCAATGTGCTAGCTTGAATAGCATTCCATCGGGCGCAGCCCGTTCTTGCAGACCTCAACCCTGTGAGTTTCCATGAACAATGCCATTGATATCAGCAGGATGCGCGACCCGTCCTTTACGGCGGAGGTAGAGGCGCAGAGCGGACAGAAAGTCTCCACCTGCTACCAATGCGGCAACTGTACGGCGGGCTGCCCCGCCGGCTTCGT
>CAMBWG010000342.1 GCA_945871415.1 uncultured Desulfovibrio sp. | reverse complement strand
AAACCGCATTTTTTCCGCGAAGCGACAGGCCGTATGGTTTGAAACGCACAGTGTTTCAAACTGAAAATGCTCTAAATTCTTGTGGGAGGGTTTCTCATGGCTCTGGAAAGAATGCGCGGCGGTCAGCCTCAGGCGGGTTCGCTTGCCGTTGTGGTGGGTGCCGGTCGCTCCGGTCTGGCGGCCTCCCTGCTGTTGCGGAAAAAGGGCGCGCGCGTGCGCCTGCTGGAAAGCAATCGCGCGGCCGTCAGCGATACTCTGGCCGCCAAACTGCACCGGGCCGGCATTGAACTTGTCCTGGGCGAGCATACGCCCCAGCTCTTTGCCGGGGCCGCGCTGGTTGTGCCCAGCCCCGGCCTTGCCCTGTCGCGCCTGCTGCCCATGATGGGCAAGTATGCGCAGCAGCCGGGCATGGAAATTCTTGCGGAAATGGAACTGGCCTGGCGCTGCCTTGGCGACGAGCCGGTTCTGGCCGTGACCGGCACCAGCGGTAAGACCACCACGGCCAGCCTTGCGGCCTATATGCTGCAAACCCAGGGGTACAGCGTCTTTCTGGGCGGTAATATCGGCACGCCCCTTTCCGAATATGTGCTTTCCGGCCGTAAGGCCGACGTGGTGGTGGTGGAGGCGTCCAGCTTCCAGCTCCAGACGTGCAGCACGTTCTGTCCGCGTGTGGGCATTCTGCTCAACATCACGCCCAATCATCTGGACTACCACAAGGACATGAACGAATATATTGAAGCTAAATTCCGGCTGTTCCGCTGTCAGGACGAGGGCGATCTTGCCATTCTCGGCGACGGGCTCCAGAAGGTGGCCGAGCATTTTCGGGTGCGCGCACGCCGCCTCTTTATCCGTCCCGAACAGCGCTTTCCGGAAGTCTCTCTTGTGGGGAAACATAATCTTTTCAATATCGAGGCCGCCTGGCAGGCCTGCCGCTTCTTCGGCGTCAGTGAGGAAAACGCCGCCCGCGCCGTGGCCGCGTTCAAGCCTCTGCCGCATCGGCTGGAAAAGATCGCGGACATCAACGGCGTGTCCTATGTCAACGATTCCAAATGTACCACTGTTTCCTCGCTCAAGGTCGCGCTGGAAGCCTTTGATCGTCCCCTGCGTCTTCTCTGCGGCGGGCACTTCAAGGGGGGCGACGTGGCCGCGCTGCGCCCGCTTGTGCAGCAGCATGTGAGGGAGGTCTTTCTTTTTGGCGAGAGCCGCGAGATTTTTGAATCCGCCTGGCAGGACGCCGTGCCCATGCACTGGTTTGCCACCCTGGAGCCCGCCCTGCGGGCCGCCGCCGCCGCCGCGGAAAGCGGAGAAGTGGTGCTGATGGCTCCCGCCACCTCCAGTTTCGATCTGTATGCCAACTACATGGCCCGCGGCGACGACTTCCGGCGCGTGGTGGAAAGTCTGCGTACGGCCTCCGATCAGGGCGCATAGGCGCGTCCGCCGCGCGGGGCTGCCTTCAGAGCGTTCTGCTTTTGAAAAAGGCGGAACGCGAGGCGGCGGCATAGCGCCGCCCGGCCCGAAGGGAGTGGAAACGCCGCGTTTGTTCCGCGAAACGACAGGCCGCGTATGGTTTGAGATGCAAAGCCTTTCAAACTGAAAATGCTCTATTGCGCGCGGCGAATGTCGCCGCGTTCCTTCCGGCACGCCGGTATATTCTCCCTTCCTTTCTCTTCGAACCGCCTCTTTTTCAGGGCGCATACCGCCCGTAGATGGAGCGGCTTATGGCGACGACAAAAAAGAATACCTTTGTAGACAAGGGCGAAAGTAAAAACGGCAAGGGCGGCCCGCTGGCACGCGCGCTGGATGCGACGCCGGGCAGCTTTGACTGGTGGTTGCTGACGCTGGCGCTGATCCTGCTGTCCATCGGCCTGATCATGGTGCTGTCGGCCAGCGGGATCATGGCGGAGGAAACCAGCGGCGATAAATATTATTTCTTCAAGCGCCAGCTGCTCTTTGCCTGCGCGGGGAGCGTCGGTCTGTGGGTCGCGGCGCTGATGCCGCGTCAGTGGCTCTACCGGCTGCAGTATCCGGCAATTTTCCTGTCGCTGCTGTTGCTGCTGGTCACGCTTTCGCCGCTGGTGCATCCCATCAACGGCGCCAAGAGATGGATTCCTCTGGGGCCGGTAAGTATTCAGCCCATGGAGTTCGTCAAGATATCGCTGGCTCTGTATCTGGCCTATTTCATGAGCTCCAAGCAGGACCTGATCAAGACCTTCAGCCGGGGGGTCATTCCGCCCTTTGCGGTAACGGGGCTTTTCTGTTTTCTGCTGCTCCTGCAGCCGGATTTCGGGAGCGCCGTGGTCCTGGCCGGTATCCTGTTCTTCATGTGCATTGCCGGCGGCACGCGCTTTGTCTATCTGTTCTTTACACTGGCGCTGGCCGTGGCGGGCGCTATGGCGCTGGCCATTGCCTCGCCGTATCGTCTGCGCCGTCTGCTGGCCTTTCTTGACCCCTTCGAAGACGCGCATAATACCGGCTATCAGCTTGTGCAGTCGCTGCTGGCCTTCGGTTCGGGCGGCTTTTTTGGCGTGGGCGTGGGCGCGAGCCGTCAAAAGATGTTCTATCTGCCGGAATCGCACAACGACTTCATTATGTCCGTGCTGGCCGAGGAGCTGGGCTTTGTGGGCGTGACGGTCGTCATGCTGCTGTTTGCGCTGCTGTTCTGGCGCTGCTATCGTGTCATCATGGGGCAGCAGAATCTGCGTGATCGGCTGACGTCCTTCGGCATAACCTGCATCATCGCCATGGGGGCCGTCATGAACCTGGCCGTGGTCATGGGGGTTGCGCCGCCCAAGGGCGTGCCCATGCCCTTCCTCAGTTACGGCGGCAGTAATCTGGTGGCAACCCTGCTCTGTGTGGGGCTGCTGCTCAACTTCTCGCGCACGGCCCGGGAGTAATCCATGGAAAGACTTTTGCTGACGACAGGCGGCACGGGCGGCCATATTTTCCCGGCTCTGGCCGTGGCCGAGGCGCTGCGGCGGGAGAATCCGCAGGCGCGCATCCTCTTTGTGGGATCGAACTATGGCCCGGAAGCGCGGCTTGCCGCCGCCGCGGGGCTGGAGTTTGCGGGCCTGCCGGTGCGCGGCCTTGTGGGGCGCGGCATCAGAGCCGTGGGCGCGGCGGCGCGTATGGCGGTCGCCACGGGACGCGCGCTGACCATTGTGCGGCGCTTCCGGCCGCAGGTTGTGGCGGGCTTTGGCGGTTATGCCGCCGTTGCGCCCATGCTGGCCGGGCGCTGCCTGGGCGTGCCCTGCGTGCTGCATGAGCAGAATGCCGTGGCCGGGGCCAGCAATCGC
>CAMBWG010000341.1 GCA_945871415.1 uncultured Desulfovibrio sp. | reverse complement strand
CAGCGGGGGCAGACTGCCGCCCAGCGCGGCAAGGACGCCGTCGGATGCGCCGACGGTGTAGGGATCGACTTCCAGCCAGTTGGACGCGGCGGTCAGCAGCAGGGAGCGGTTCTTGCTCAGGGCGCTGTTGCTCCAGATGCGTTCCGTCCCCGATACCTGCCCCGCCAGCAGCGGCGCGGCCCCCAGCATGGACTGGCGTTCCAGCCACTGCACATAGCCCGGATCGGCGCGCGGCAGGCCCAGTTCCGGCGCGGGGCCCCGGCCCGCCTCCCGCGTCCTGTGCGTGCGCGGGCCGCACCCGGCCAGTGTCAGCAGCACGCACAGCGCCAGCAGCAACAGACGCGTTCCGGCGGCTGTCCGGGCACGGGACGGCGCGCGGCTACTTCCGTCCCGCGCTGCCTGCGGATGACGCCGCACGGTCTAGGCCTCCTGCGGCTGGTCGCCTTCGGCGGCCTTTTCCTCTTCCTTGGCCCGGTTCCAGAGTTCGTCCTTTTCATCAAGCGTCAGGGCCGCAAAGTCCTTTCCCTGTTCGCGGGCCAGCGCTTCCATGCGGGCAAAGCGGCGCAGAAAACGCCCGGTGGCAAGGTCCAGCGCCTCGTTGGCCTTGATGCCCTTGCGCCGTCCCAGTTCCGTAATGCTGAACAGCAAATCGCCCAGCTCGTGCTTTTGCGCCTTTTCGTCGCCTTCGGCGCAGGCGTCCAGCCATTCCAGCCATTCGGCTTCCACCTGCTGTTCCACGTCCTCGTCCTGATCCCAGGTAAAGCCCACGCGCGCGGCCTTGGAGTGAATGCGGTAGGCCTTGGTCAGCGGCGGCAGGCTCGGCGGCAGGCTGTCGAACAGGCCGGGAGGCGTGCCGTCCTCGGCCTTGTGCTCGTCGCGTTTGATCTGTTCCCACGTCTTGAGCTGTTCGTCGCGGTTTTCAAAAACCGTATCCCCGAAAACATGCGGATGACGGCGCACCATCTTGGCGCGGTTGTTGTTCAGGGCGTCGGCCAGCGTGAAATCGCCGCGCTTTTCGTACAGATGCGCCAGGAACAGCAGCAGAAACGCCACGTCGCCCAGCTCCTCGCAGACATCCGCCCGCGTGCCCGTGCGAATGGCGCTCACCAGCTCGTGGCTTTCCTCAATGACGTATTCCGCCAGGCTCTCCGGCGTCTGCTCCTTGTCCCACGGGCAGCCGTCTTCCGCCGTCAGCCGTTCTATGACCTGCCGCAACTCCTCAAGCGCCTTTGTCGCCATTGTCCGTTCCTTGTTGTCTTGCGTTATGGTTATGTTGTGGTTGTGTTTTTGTTGGCTGTCTGTGTCTGGGGGGAAGGGAAACCCCTCTGCTTGCGCGAGAGGCCCAGCCTTTCCGAAGGAAAGGCGTTCCCGTAAACCTTCCCCCCCAGGCCCCCCATCCTTTCCCCAGCGCGCTTTTTCAGGGGGGAACTTCCGGGAAGTCTTCTTTAGAAGGGGGGCGTGCTGATATACTTTATTTGTTTGGGATTATTCTGGAGGTCGTGCGCCCTAGGCCAGCCCCAGACGCGAGAGCAGGTCCGGGGGGATGCCCTGTCTGATGGTTTCAATCAGGCTGTTGAAGTAGGGGAGGGCGCGGGAATTTTGCAGAAAGGGCGCGTTGCCGAACAGCTTTTGCAGCACCAGCAGCACCAGCGAGCAGAGAATCAGCCCCTTGGTCAGGCCGAGAGCGCCGCCGATGAGCTTGTCCGCCCAGCCCACAAAGGAAAAGGTCAGAATCTTTTGCAGAATGCGGGCGACAATGCCCACCACGATCATGACGGCGATAAACAGCAGCACATAGGCGGCAATGGTGCGCCATGCCGGTTCGCTGATGAAGGTAAGGCGCGGGGAGAGCAGGGGGTGGAAGTGATGCGCGACCCAGAAGCCGCCCAGCAGGGAGACGATGCCCGCCACTTCGGCCACAAATCCCTTGAGAAAGCCGCGAATGGAAAATGCCACAAGGGTCAATATGATGATGACGTCGAAAATATCCTGTCCCATGCCGTTTTCCGGGCCTCCTTTACCGCGCCGTTCCCGCGGGCGCGACGTTCTGAAACCATAGCAAAAGGCGCAGGCGGACACAACAAAGGCGGCGGGCCGCTCCCTGCCGTTCCGCCTGTGGCGTCGGCGCAAGGGCGCGTCTCCTCCGCCGGGCGGGGATGAACATGCAGCCGCCCGTCCGCGTCCGTGCCCGTTCCCGCGCTGTACAGCCGGGGCCGCTTGGGCTATGCTGCGCGCGGAGAGGATGTGTCATGTCCGTAAATGACGAAGAAAGCCGCGGTCTTTCCGCCTATGCGCCGCACATTGCGGTGCGCGCCTGCGGGCGTTTGTGGCGGCTGGATCGGGCCGCCGATCTGGAAACCCTGTGGAACGCCATGTGCGACGATCCCGATGCCGACGACGAGCGTCTGCCCTACTGGACGGAGCTCTGGCCCTCGACCGTGGCCCTGTGCGACTGGTTGCAGGAACGGCGCGAGGAAATCGCCGGACGCCCCTGTCTGGACATGGGCTGCGGCCTCGGACTGGCCTCCATCGTGGCGCGCTGGCTGGGCGCGCGCGTCCTCGGCATGGACTACGAAGCCGACGCCCTCCATTTTGCGCGGCGCAATGCCGATGCCAACGACGTGCCTCAGCCCGGCTGGGCCGTCATGGACTGGCGGCGTCCCGCCGTGCGGCCCGGTTCCATAGCGCGCATCTGGGGCGGCGATATCATGTATGAGCGCGCCTTTGTCTCGCCCGTGCTGCGCTTTCTCGATCATGCCCTCGCGCCGGACGGCGCGGCATGGCTGGCCGAACCCGGCCGTACCGTCTACGACGCCTTTTTGCAGGCCTTGTCCGGCGGCGGCTGCGGCGTGCGCTGGAGCGGCCGCCCCGTGTACACCCGCACCGTGGAACCCATCTACGCCCAGCCCGTGCCCGTCACCGTCCGCGTCTGGGAAATACGCCGCGCCTGACCGGCGGCCGGTGAAGATTTTTTTAGTCGGGGGAGGGAAACCCCTCTGCTCGCGCGAGAGGGCCCAGCCTTTCCGAAGGAAAGGCGTTCTTGTAGTTCTCCCCCGAACCCCCACCCCTCCCCAGCGCGCTTTATTCAGGTAAACGACGGAGAGCGGCGACGCGAAGGACAAACCCTGCGCGGCCGTCTCCCGGATGTGCCGGGGAGATGCGGGCCGGATGCCCGGGGGCGGTGTTTTGTCGTCTTTTCCGGTGCGTTGTGCGGTTGTGCCGGGGGAGATGCCTGCGGAAAAGGAGAAATTGTCATGGGACTGGCCCGTTTCGGCGTGTCGCTGGATGAAGATT
>CAMBWG010000340.1 GCA_945871415.1 uncultured Desulfovibrio sp. | reverse complement strand
ACAAAAAAGCCGTCGAGCGGCAACTCAACGGCTTCTTGCAGAACTGTGTTCTTACGCACGTAACATGAGAACAACAGTAACCGGAAGGTTCCTCGTTGTCAACAACGAATCTGCTGTTTTTGTCTTTTTCCTGGGCAGGGAGAAAGGAAAAATGGAAACATTTGTACCAAAAGGGAATATCTACGGACCTATTTTGCCACAGTTTGTTTTGCAAAAGTCCATTACATTTGGAGCTAAAACCATGTACGCGCTTTTATGTGACTACGCTGCGGACAAAGATCATTGCTGGCCTTCTCAGGCTACGCTTGCCAAAAGACTTTCTTGCAGCATCAGCAGCATTAAAAACTATCTTGCTGAACTTGTCAGGGAAAAACTCATTTCTGTTAAGCGGGAACAATACCGTTCTTCCGTCTATTACATTTTACGTCCTGAAGATTTCAGCGCGAAACAGGAGACAAATCTTGCCCATAAACAGTCAAAATTTGACTGCCATGCGGCAAAATCTGGCTACTTAACCAATCTTAACAACCAAAGAAAAGAAAAAAAATCCCCCCTTCCCCCCGTTGCGCCTGTTCAGACACGGCCTCGGCCTGTTCGCCACTTTTCAACCACGCCTACGGCGGGGGGTGTGTCTTCTTCCCTTCTGGACTTTGAAAGCACCTGGAATCTCTACCCCAAAAAGGACGCCAAGGGCTTTGCCCGCATGGCCTGGTTCAAGCTCCTGCGAAATGGCCAACTTCCTCCCCTGGATGAAATCCGAGCGGCAATCCGGCGATTCGCGGACTCGGAAGGCTGGCAACGCGAACAGGGCCGTTTTGTGCCGCAAATGGGCAACTGGCTGCGTGGGCAACGTTGGCTTGATCCTCTTCCGCCCGCCGAGCAGGCGGAACAGCGGCACAGTCGGGAGCTGCATCAGGCAATCCAGGCACGGGAAGAACAGGAACGGCGAAAACAAGAACAGCAACGAGCGGAAAAAGAGCGCTTGCGGCCCTTGTTTAACGCTTTCGCGGCGAAGTTTCCGCCCTCTTCCAACAACGCGATGAGCTTTGGAATGTGGCTGCACCTGCATTCCCAAAACCTCGCTCCGTCCGCGTCCGACGTTCCCCCGGCAAACGCCCTGGGAATTGTCGAGTTCATGAACGACTTCAAGCGGAAAATCCAGACCGCCGCTGCCTCGGAAACCCACGGAACATCGCAGGCGATCCGGCGCGAAACCAGAACTTCCGACTGCCGCCCTCTGGGCGAAATTCTGAAGACGCTGCCTTCCGTCGCGCGTTTTTTCCAGGCCGGAAACGGGTCAGGCTGGCCGCTTGAATCCCCTGTAACCGCCTGCGCGTAGCACAAAGGAGCTATTGTGAACCGATTGAGCATATTTTGCCTTGTGGCAATGACCGTCTTGTCCGGCGCGCCTGTGGCCTGGGCGGACGACGCGCAAAAAGCGCAGCCTGCTCCGACGAAAAAGCAATTCTCTGTCCTGGGACAACCCGATTCCGGGCCTGCCGACAACATTGGTCAGGGCACACCTTCCCCGGCCAGTGCGGATGAGAAAAAAGCCAGGGACGCCCAGGCTCTGTTCGAGGAAAGCCTGCGGCAGATGATGCCGCTGGATCAGGGGCAGATACAGGAATACCGCTCCCGTTCGGACGAGCGCGACCGCGCCTTGCTGCCCGTGTCGCCCACTCTGAACACGCGCACCGTGCGCGTGACGCTGGAGCCGGGACGCTCCCCGGTCCCGGTCTACACCACGGCCAATATCGCCACCTCGCTGGTCTTCCACGATTCCACGGGCCAGCCGTGGCCCATCACGTCCGTGACCAACGGCGGGCCGTCTCATTTTCAGGTGCTGCGCCCGGAACTGCCGGACGGAAACCTGCTCAATGTCATGCCCACGCAAGGCTACGCCACGTCAACACTCGTGGTGACGCTGGAAGCGCGGGACATTCCGTTGGTCATCCGGCTGGAATCAGATTCCGTGCGTGCGCCTGAGCGTAAGGCGGACGCGCTGGTGTTGTTCCAGCTCGCCCACCACGGCCCGAAAGCCGCTCTGCCGATCATCAGGGACATCAAGGAAACGGCGGATTCCTCCATGCTGGCGTTTCTGGATCGCGTTCCGCCGGAAAAGGCGGTGTGCGTTCGCGTGGAGCCGGGGGCTGATGACGTGCTTGTCTGGAACTACAACGGCAAACTCTACGTCAGAACCGTCCACAGCTTGATGTGGCCCGCCTGGACAGCCGTGGTCAACGGCGCGAGCAACACCAAATGCTATGAGGTGCCGGTCACGTCGCGGCTGATGCTCTCCAAAAACGGACAACTTCAGACCTTGCTTCTGAAGCATTCCAAGTGAGGGCGCACCATGAGCGATATGACAAGTACGGAAAAAAAGCGGCGGCTCATTCTGTTCAGTTTGTTGGGAGCGGCACTCGCCGTTTCCATAGTCCTGGCGTCCGTTTTCCTGTTCGCCCCGGAAAAACCGTCCGCCACGGCCAGTCTGGCCACGGCAAGAACGGACGCCATTACCGGAAAAGCGGGCGGCGAAGGTTCGGAAGAATACAATCAGAAGCTGAAAGAACACGACACGCGACAGGCCAATGAAGCTCTCAAGACGGGCGAGAGTTTTGTCCCCACGCCTGTGGGGCAACGAAAGCCCGTGGTGGTGAAAAAGGAAGACACGCCCCCGCCCGTGCCCCCGGTCGCGCCGGTGCGAACAGCGCCCGTCCAGACGCCCCGCACGGACAATACCATGCTCAAGCGCATGATGGATGACCTGGCGGCACTGGACACAAAACTGTCCGCCGTTGCCGTGGGCGAAGGCAAGATAGTCTATCTGCGCGATTTTTCGGATGAAGCCGCGCCTGTTGCCGCGCCTGCGGAAAAAACCGTTGTGCCCGCATCGGACACGCCTCCCGCCATGACACTCAAGCCGGGCGATCTGCTCTATGCCATTGTGGATGTGGGCGTGAACAGTGATGTCCCGTCCGCCGTGCTGGCGACGATCACGTCTGGAGAATACAGGAATGCCCGTCTTATGGGCGGCTTCCAGCGCCACGACGAACGCCTTGTGCTGGCCTTCAACCGGGCCGTGTTGCCTTCCGGCGAAACCGTCCAGCTTGAAGCCTACGCTGTTGACCCGTCCACTTCGGAAGCCTCGGTCGCCAGTTCCGTGGATACCCACTTTTTCAGCCGGTGGGGCGGACTTGTCGCGTCTGCCTTCCTTGAGGGCCTGGGAAGCGCCAAGCGGTACAGCGGTTCTCAAAGCACCATCTACGGCTACGGCAACGACGCCACGGATCAAATGGTCTGGAACA
>CAMBWG010000339.1 GCA_945871415.1 uncultured Desulfovibrio sp. | reverse complement strand
CCTTCACGGCATCCTGATCGATCTTGATGTCGTCCTTCCAGGTGCCGACCACGGCGAAGTCGGAGCGGGCCATGGCGCACACGCAGCCGTTGGGGCAGCCGTCAAATTTGAACTTGAACTTGTAGGGGAACGCGGGGCGATGCAGTTCGTCCTGGTAGTCCATGGTCAGCTGGTAGCACATGTCCTGCGTGTTGTAGCAGGCATATTCGCAGCGGGACTGACCAAGGCAGGCTTCAGGCGTACGCAGGTTGGAACCGGAACCACCCAGGTCGACGTTCATCTTGTGGGTCAGATCGTGGAACACTTCTTCCAGCTGCGGGGTCTGCGTGCCGAGAAGCACGATGTCGCCCGTGGAACCATGCATGTTGGTGATGCCGGAGCCGCGGAGATCCCAAATGTCGCACAGGTCGCGCAGGAATTTGGTATGGTAGAACTTGGCGGCGGGCTGGGCCACGCGCATGGTGTGGAAGTGGGCCACGCCGGGGAACTTTTCGGGCTGGTCGCAGTAACGGCCGATAACGCCGCCGCCGTAACCGAACACGCCCACGATGCCGCCGTGCTTCCAGTGCGTTTCCTTTTCTTCGTAGGAAAGTTCAAGCACGCCAAGCAGGTCTTCGGGGCAGTCCACCGGAATCTGGTAGTCGAGGCCCTTGGGATTTTTGGCGCGGTTTTCCGCTTCCTGTTTGATGTCGGACACAAAGCTCGGCCAGGGGCCGGTCTCAAGCTGGTCCAACAAGGGAGTTGCATGTTTCGCCATTGCCATACCTCCACAAGTGGTTTGGTTGTATCACGACGCAAACGCCATGATGAGCTTTCGCGCGTGGCGGGCCCTGAGGCCCCTGCGCTCCCTGCCTGATCGCAAAAGCGCGTTGCGATTGGGAATATCGCCTGTGAAAAAACAGGCAACATACTCACGGCATGGACTTCTGCGCAATTTCCTCTCCTCTATCCTATTTGTCCAGCGATGACAACACCCCCCCTTCAAAAAGCAGTGGCTCACACAGAAGGCGACATTTTGTTTATATTCTGCATTTTTCCTGTTTTTCAGGGCGGATGAACCGCCCTTGGCAAAAGCGCCCTTTTTGCCGTACAAGACGAAAAACGCCCTTCGGGCGGCGCGTGCCCGGCGTTGCCGCTTTTTGTCCGCTTCATGTTTCCGGAGTTTTTTTCGGGACGGCAGCGCGGCCGCGGGCTTCGTTCCCCGCGGGGGAGGGCGGGCGCTTTTTTTCTCTTGCCATGCCGCGGCGCCCATGCGACCGGGACGGCATGCGCTTCTATTTAATGTAGGAAGAACCATGAAAGACGAACGCGGTTTGTATTATTTCCCTCAGGCCGGGAATCATGAAGCCCGGGTGTATGTGCGTCAGGGCGAACTCGGGGAAATCGAGTTCCGCCTCTGGCAGGCGCAGCATCCCGAAGTCTGGGAGCGACATGGCTGGATTCCTCTTTCTGTCATTGAGAATGCCGCGCGCCTGTACCGGGCGGAGCGCAATCCCGAGGCCGATCCCCTCAAGCTCTACGATGTGGATGTGGCCCGGGTATTGCTGCGGGAGGATCGGGCGTGAGCGATCGCTGGGTTCCGGCGCGGAGAGAAGCCTTTGTACGCGACTTTGTGCGTGACTACTGTCAGGTCTTTCTCATTCTGGCCGAACAGGCGCGGCGTTTCGAGCATGACGGTTCCATGTCCTATTCCGGCCTGCGCGAACTGATGGGGGAGGCCATGCGCAAGGGCGTCTTCTGGCGTCTGAAGGATACGGCCCACCATCTTTTCCGGGCGTCGCCCGATGCCGGTGAAACAGGAACTCTGCCCGCGGACTGGCGCTTTGCCGCCAGCCCTCACCCCAGCGGGGACGCCCGGCAGCGGCCTGTGGAGGCGCTGCTTGACTGGTGCGTGGGCTATGCTTTTCATGAATGCGCCAAACTGAAGGAAGACGCTTTTCAGCGGCAGCATTACGGCAACCGCCTGATGCAGCTGGGACGCAGCGAGGGCGTTTGCGCGGCTTTTTATACCCCGCTGGCAGATCTGGCGGATCAGACCATGGAAAGCGCCAACCGGGAGCTGCAGCGTATCCTGCATGTGCTGCGGCATGGCATGGCGCTGTTGCCCGCCTTTCTGGAAGGGCAGGGCGATAATCGCGCGCTGGCCCGCTGGCTGGCCCGCGAGGAGCGGCAGGCCCGCGAGGCCTTCGGCGAGCAGTATGACAGTCTGCTGCGCGCGCTGTACGGCGATGCGCCGCAACGTCTCCCTTTGCTGGCCGCCCGGGAACTCCTGGAAGCCGGCCGCAGCGACGAGGCGCTCGCGCTGCTGGAGGAGGCCGACGGCCGGGGACTGCTCAACAGCGAAGGGCAGGCCCTTCTGGCGGAAACCGCGCTTGTCATGGCCGCTGCCGCAGGAAGCGCGGCCATGGCGGATGCCAGCGCCAACAGGAGGGATGCATGACCGTGCGTGTGCGTTTTCTGGTTCTGCTGCTTCTTGCGGCGCTGACGCTGGCCGGAGGCTGCGGGCAGCGTTCCTGGCAGTCCGGCGGCGTTCCCGGCAGCAAGCCCTATACGGTACGCGGTAAAACCTATTATCCGCTCAAGTCGGCTCACGGCTTTGTGGAAGTCGGCACGGCCTCCTGGTACGGGCCGGGCTTTCATGGCAGAACCACGTCCAGCGGCGAGCGATTCAATCAATATGCCATGACGGCGGCGCACAAGATTCTGCCGCTGGGAACCAAGGTGCGCGTTACCAATATCGGCAACGGGAAATCCGTCATTGTGCGCATCAATGACCGCGGCCCCTTTGTGGACGATCGCGTTATCGATCTTTCCCGGGCGGCCGGGACCCGCATCGGCATTGTTGCCAACGGTACGGGGCGCGTCCGCATCCAGAGTATAGGCGATGTGCCGGAGGCGGAGGAAAGTTCGCCCGTGGCCGCAGCACTGGCGCAGGCGGCAAGCCGGCGCGGAGAGCCTTCCGAACCTTCCGCTTCTTCCGGCGGCTGGGGCGGCGAGGGCGGCAGTGTCACGGAACTTGCCGGCAGCTTCTTTGTGCAAATCGGCGCCTTCGGCAACAAGGATAATGCGGAACGGCTGGTTTCCAGGGTGCGTTCGTCCGGTATGGGAGCGCGGACCATCTTCGGAAGCAACAACCTCTGGAACGTGCAGGTCGGCCCGTGGCCGGATACGGCTGCGGCCCGTAATCAGCTTAACCGCCTGCGTGCCCTCTATCCGCACGCCTTCATTATCGGCAATTAGGGCGTATTGACGTTAATTCGTTGTTCCGGCGCGGGGGGCGGGGGGTGGGGCGCGGGGCGGTGGGAGGGGGGGGGGAGGGGGGGGG
>CAMBWG010000338.1 GCA_945871415.1 uncultured Desulfovibrio sp. | reverse complement strand
CCCTCTCGCGCCGGCAGCGACCGAAGGCGGCCGCGGGCCGTGCCTGTTGCGACGCAGGAAGCTGCGGGCATCGACAGCAGAGATGAGTTTTTTCCCTTCCCCCCAATATAATTACCACTGTTCCTGATGAATCCTGGCGGGCTGCACGCGCTTGTCGGCTTCGCTGAACGGCTGCGCGGGATGACCAAGGACAATGAGCGCAAAGGGCTCCACGCCTTCCGAAATCTTAAAGTATTTCTTGAAAGGCTCCTTGCGCTCCTCCCGGGGATGCAGACCGCACCAGACGCTGCCGATGCCAAGAGCACGCGCGGCCAGCATCAGATTTTCCGTTGCGGCGGCGCAGTCCTGAATCCAGTATTCGGGATCCGCGACTTCGCCGCAGACAATGATGGCCAGAGGCGCCTGCGCGGCCATCTTGCCGTAGGGGTGCATCTCGGCGACGGCCTTCAGGTGTTCGGGCTGCTTCACCACAATGAAGTGCCACGGCTGCTTGTTGTTGGCGCTGGGCGCCAGCATGGCCGCCTTGAGCATGGTCTGCACATCGGCATCGGCAACTGGCTGATCCGTATATTTGCGAATGCTGCGACGCGTAAAGAGCGTTTCCAGAGCGTCCATAATAATCCCGACTCCTTTTTGCTGGTTTGGCGTATTTTACAAGACTATTCAAAAGCTTCATCCGCGTCGGAAACGTGCCCCGGCAGGGGACGACTCGGCGCATTCCCCGCACAGCAGCTGTTCCAGAGCAGCCATATCGTCCGCTACGACGTCCGCGCCCGCGGCTTCCAGTTCCGCACGGCCGCCGTAACCGTAGGCGACACCCACGCAGGGCAGCCCCACAGTGTGTGCGCCTTCCACATCATGCCGACGGTCACCCACCATGACGGCATCCGTGGGCGGTACGTCATGCGATGCCAGAGCATGACGCAGCACATCGGCCTTGTCATGCCGGGGACCGTTCAGCTCCGCCCCGTGCATGCCGGTAAAGAAGGGGCTCAGGCCAAAATGATCCATGATACGCAGGGCAAAGACTTCCGGCTTGGATGTCGCCAGATAGAGCCTGGCCTGCGACGACAACCGGCGCAGCATCTCACAGGCGCCGGGATAGACGGCATTTTCAAACAGTCCGCGTTCGCTGAAATACTCCCGATAGAGCTTCACGGCCTTTTCCACATCCGCCGCGGACGAAAAATGACGGGCAAAACTCTCGCGCAGGGGCGGGCCGATATAGGAACGCAGAATCGATTCAGAGGGAGCGAGCCCGAATCCTGCAAAGGCATGCCGCAGAGAATTGAGAATACCCGGCGCGGAATCGGTAAGCGTGCCGTCCAGGTCAAAGAAGATATGCTGCTTCATCAACGACCCTGCTCCTCAAGATAGCGTTCAAATCCGCCGAGATCGTCGCATATATAGGCAGGCTGGCGTTCCAGCCCGGCGAGGTCCCCGCGCTGCGCTTCGCCGCTCAAAACAAGCAGGAAGTCAATGCCCGCATTTTCCGCCAGCTTCTTGTCCGTGGACAGACGATCCCCGACCATCAGCATTTCGTCCCGGTCGTAGCGTTGCAGCAGAGAAGACAGCAACACGGGATCGGGTTTCCCGAAAATCCGTTCCGGCTCCCTGCCCGTAGCAATTTTGTAAAGTCCCAGCATACTGCCGACATCCGGCAGCGGCCCTTCCGGCGACGGACAGACAAGATCGGGATGCGTGGCAAAGAAACGCACCTGCGGTTGTTGCAGCAGCAGGGCCGAACGCGCCAGCTTGGCATAGGTCAGCTCCGTGTCATAGGCCAGAATGACGGCCTCCGCCGGACCGTCATCGCCCGCCTGATGCAGTTCGGGCATGACGTCGCCCATCTGGCCGCAAAACTCCGTATTCCCTACAAGATAGGCGGAAGAAATGCCTTCGCTGCGCAGAAAGGCCACCAGCGGCGTGACCGGCGACAGCAGCTGTTCGGGCCGCGCGGCAATGCCCATGCCATTCAGCTTGCGGATATAGGTGGAAGGCGATTTGGAGGTGTTGTTACTGAGAAAGTAAAAATCCGCCTCGTTCCAGTGACGGCGTATAAAATCAACGGCGCCGGGAATAGGGATGGAACCAAGATAGATGGTACCGTCCATATCGAGAACATAGCAGCGTTTTTTGCCCATCCGTAATGCTCCTGCGACAGCGCCGGAATACGACGCTTTCTCTTGGGAAGGATTCAGTCAGCTCGCTGATACAACGGGAAGAAGGAGGACGCAAGCGCCGTCCGCGGCCTCTCCGTCCGTCTTGACAGCGCTTGACGGGCACGCGTAGACAGAAAGAAATATGCCCTTTAACCGCGCCGCCCAGGCGGCGCGGGCATTGCGGAGGCAGAGTGAAACAGACCTCGGTAGTCATTATCGGCGGCGGCGCGACGGGGATCGGCATCTTGCGCGATCTGAGCATGCGCGGCGTTGACGCCGTACTTCTGGAAATGGGCGGCCTTGCCCACGGCACAAGTTCGCGCTTTCACGGGCTGCTGCACAGCGGCGCCCGCTATGCGGTCGGCGATCCCGAATCCGCGCGCGAATGTATTGAAGAAAATATGATCATGCGTCGCATCGGCAAGCAGTGCGTGGAGGAAACCGAAGGTTTCTTTGCCGCGCTGCCCGAAGACGACCCGGATTTTGCCGCGCGCTGGGTCACGGCCTGCAAGGCTGCCGGTATCGCGGCGGAAGCGGTGGCCCCCGAGGAGGCCCGCCGTCTGGAACCGCGCCTTTCCCCGCGCGTGCGGGAAGTCTATCGCGTCCCGGATTCCTGTATCGACGGTTTCCGCCTTGTCTGGCACAACGCGCTGAGCGCCCGCCGCTACGGCGGGGAAGTGCTGACCTATCACGAAGTGACGGCTATCCGCACAGAGCAGGGTCGCGTCATCGGCGTGGATGCCAAAAATCGTATGACCGGCGAAACCGTTGCCATTGACTGCGAGTATGTCGTCAATGCGGCGGGCTCCTGGTCCGGAGTCGTCGCCCGCATGGCCGGGCTGGACGTCAGCGTGTCTCCGGACAAGGGGACGCTCATTGTCTTCAACCATCGCTTTACGTCCCGCGTGGTCAACCGTCTGCATAAGAGCTCGGACGGCGACATCTTTGTGCCGCACGGCTCCGTAACCATTTTCGGTACCACCTCCACCCCGTCCAAAGACCCGGCCGACAGCCTGCCGACCAGCGAAGACGTCACGCGACTGCTGGATATCGGCGAACCGCTGTTCCCCGCGCTGCGCAGTTATCGCATCCTGCGCGCCTTTGCGGGAACGCGCCCGCTCTATACGCCCAATAACGCGGCGGGACGGGCCGCAAGCCGCAACTTCCATATTGTGGAT
>CAMBWG010000337.1 GCA_945871415.1 uncultured Desulfovibrio sp. | reverse complement strand
GTCAGGTCAATTCCTACATCAACCAGAAAATCAACGAGGCGCACAACCAGGTAAACAATGCCGTCAGCGGTATGGGCGGCAACAATCCTTTCAAGGTCTACGGCACCGGTGGAGATTATGTCGTCAACATTACGGGGAAGCTCAAATGAAGGCGGCAATCCTTATTCTTCTCGCCCTGTGGATGCCGCCAAGTACGATTTTTGCCGCCGGACGGGCAAAAGTCGTTCTCCCGCCCCTGCGTCCGCTGACGGTCGAGTGCGTTTTTGACGCCGCCCGCGCCAGCGGGATGCCTGCCGCCGCGCTCTTCGCCATTCTCGCCACGGAAGGCGGCAAAACCGGGGAAGCCCTGAGCAACAGAAACGGCACATGGGACCTGGGGCCGTTTCAGATCAACACTGTCCATCTTGACGCACTGGCCGCAATGGGCATTGCGCCTGACGACATACTCCGCGATGGCCGCGTCAATGCGTATGCGGCGGCCTGGCTGCTGCGGAAGGAATATCAACGCACCGGGAATCTCTGGCAGGCCATCGGCGCGTACCATTCCCGCACGCCGCATCGCCGGGATGCCTATATCCGGCGCGTACAAACCAACCTGAACCGCCTGAAAAAAGAGGGCATCTTCACGCTCTCCGTTCTTGAACGGGAGGCCGGACAATGAACGGCGGGGATAACAGGGACAACCTTCTCTTTTTGTGGTTCGCCTTTCTGGTGTTTGCCTTTGTACTGCTTCCCGTCCTGTATATCGTTTACGCCGACGACGTGAACAGGCCGCTGCTTGCGATGGCCAAAGCCCAGATTCAGGTCTTCACGCCCTTCTCTGATGAGGCGCAAACAGCGTGGGCGCGTATCGCACAAGCCGATCCCGCATCCTTGTCCTGGGAAACCATGCACAAAGTTCTGAACTACACAGGATCGTGGATTCGCTGGCCCTTTGCGCTGCTGCTCGGCCTGCTCGGCATAGCCGCCATCTTCATGGGGCGCGTGAACGGCCTTGTTCGACGCTTCACTATGGAAAGCCTGCTGAAAAACAATGCCGAAAGTTTTCCCTGCCTGCGGCCCGTTGTAGGGCGCGGAAAGTATCTGCTCTCGCCGGAATCCCATGATTCCGGTCTGTGGCAAATCGCCCGGACGCCCGCGCAGTTCGCGCTGAAAAACGCTCTGTTACTTGATGAACAGGGAGTGCCGTTCACGCCGGAACAGGCCATGAAAAACGGCCTGCCGTCCACGGAATTGCCCGCCTGGGGCCGTGCCCGGCTGGACGGGGAAAGAACTCTCCGTGTGCTGACGGCGCAACTCGGCAAGCCTTTTGAAGACTATGAGGGGCTGTCGCCCTGCCGCCGCGCTCTGGCCGTTGCCTTTCTGGCCTATGCGGATGGGGATAAGAAAGGCTGCGTCAGGATTCTGGACACGGTTTCCAGCTCCTACAGCGAAACTGACGGGAAAGCGGATTGCCCCGTGCTGACGGATGCCGCCTTTGTGGAGCGTCTGAAAAAGGCATGGGAACGGCACAAGAACGTCTTGTGTGAAAAGAATATGACCCGCCATGCCGCCTATGAACTGCCCTGGTTCATGGCTCTGCTGTATCGTGCGCGTCAAAAGGGAGTGCTGGCCAGTTCGCAGTTCCTCTGGCTTCGTCCCCTGGATCGCCCGCTCTGGTACTCCCTCAATCAATGCGGCGGAAGAACCGCATGGGCCGAAGCCCTTGCTCCCTGGGCGCACTACATGGCGGAAGAAAAAGAAGAAAGGGCGCTGGCTGAACCGCATGTGGCTCCCGCCGTGACGAGTCTCAGGGATGCCCTGTCCGCTCAGGGCTGGCTGACGGAAATCTTTGTTCCGCCAGCATCCGAAATACCATCTGCTGATTTCACGGCTGCGGAATCTTCCCCCGCCGAATCCGCCCGGCCCCCCTCACCCATCGAGCCGCCGCCGGACATGGTGCTGGCTGATGCGGAAGATGATCCCGAATACGACGCCAATGAAGACCCCTCCCTGGCACAACAGGATTATTGAGGTGCAAACATGACACGAACCATCAGAGGTCTGGAAGACCACGAAACGCAAGAAAGAAAACGCCTGCACCGTGATGTGCGGTCTCCCTCGCAACGACTTGCGGACGCGCTCAGGCTCGGCCAGGTGCAGACCGGGGGCATCTTCGCGGCGGGGCTGTGTCTTCTTCTTTTTCCGGCCTGCGCCACGCCGCTGTTCTGCCTCGGACTGGCGCTCTTTCTTCTCCGCTGCGTCTGCGTGAACGGCGAACGCCTGCCGTTCCGTATGCCGATGGGCCTGTCCGGTACGGACAGGGGCGATCCCCTGCCCGGACGGGGCGGTTTTGCCAGACCGGAAGGCATCTTCTTTCTCGGCAACCGGCTTCAGGACAAACAGGAGCTTTGGCTGAAAGCCAAGGATATTCTCACCCATTGTCTGCTCTTCGGCACGACCGGTTCCGGCAAGACGGAAACCCTTGTGTCCCTTTCGTACAACGCTCTGGCCACGGGAAGCGGGCTTTTTTATATCGATCCCAAGGCCAGTCCTAAACTGGCGGTTCAGATATGGCAAATGGCGCGTTTTCTAGGCAGGGACGATGATTTCCGTGTGTTGAACTACGGGACTTCCGGCAAAGTTAAAGGAAAAACCCCGCGCCGCCTTTCCAACACGAACAATCCTTTTACGTTCGGCAGCGCCGAAGCCCTTACGCAGCTCCTTGTGTCGCTTATGCCCGCGTCGGATGGGCCTAACTCTATCTTTGCCGACAAGGCGCAGGCTCTGATTTCCGGCGTCATGTATGCTCTGGTGGACTTGCGGGACAAGGGGGTGATCAAACTTTCCACCTCCATCATCCGCGATTCCCTGGCTCTGGAAAAATGCGTGGCTCTGGCCCTGCATCCTGAACTGGACGCCGAATCCCGCGCTTCCATTCAGGCCGCCCTTGCCACTTCCGGCTGGATTACCGGACGGGAACTGAAAGACCAGCCTCCGTCTTTCGCGGAACAGTTCGGGTACGCGCAAAGTTATTTCGGCAAGGCGTTGTCCAGCCTGACCGATACCTACAACCACATCTACGGTGCGGAAGATGGAGAGGTGGATTTCAGTGACGCCATCATGCAGCGCAGAATCCTCGTCGTTCTCCTGCCCTCCCTGGAAAAAGCCCCCGCCGAACTCGCCAGCCTCGGCAAAATCAGCCTTTCGGCTATTCGCAACGCCTGTTCAGTGGGACTCGGCGCGAACATTGAAGGAGACGCGGCGGATATTCTTGAAGCCCTGCCTACGGATGCCGTGGGCATCGGGCCGTACCTCTGCATTGTGGATGAATATGCCGCCATCGTCACGCCCGGTTTTGAGGTCG
>CAMBWG010000336.1 GCA_945871415.1 uncultured Desulfovibrio sp. | reverse complement strand
GGATCGGGACTACGTGGCGGGCGTGGCGGCGGACGTCGAACCGGCCGTCAAGGATGTGGCCGTGGACATGCTCACGCCGCAGGTGGTGAGCGAGGCCATAGATAAGGCCACGGCGGAAGCGCAGGCCCACGCGCAGGCGGCCGCCGACAGCGCGGCAGCGGCGGCAGACAGCGCCACGGAATCCGCCCGACAGGCCAATCTCGCCAAGAAGCGGGCGGATCGTGCCGAAAGCGCCGCGCAGGCGGCCGAAGATTCCGCCAGACCCAGAAGGCCGAAGACATCATGGCCCGCATGGCCGACGGCGTCACAGTCGCATGGACATCCGACGAGGCCATTCCGCAGGGAGAGCTGCTGCCTCTGCCGCAGAACTGCGGCTATTACCCCGGACATCATGCCGTCAGCCTGTCCTGGGACGGGCTTGTCTGCCATGTGGGCCGGCAGTTTGAGGAAGTCGGGGAACCCGGCCTGCTGTCTCATGCCGTGCGGCTGCTGTTTGCCGCCCCCGCCCTTTCCGACTGGCAGGCGCGCATCTGCGCTCATGCGGATGCCCCCGCGGCGGGCGACGAGGCTTCCATGCTGGAAGAACGCCTTGCCGCCATCGAACGCAATCTTTCCCGGCTGGATCGGGAAGCCGTGCGCTTCACGGCCGACGATACAGCCGCCCCCTGACCCTTCCGAGGGGGCTGTCCGACCATCGACGGTAAGCCGGTGGGCGACGGCAAGCGAGATACTGTCACAACAAGCAGTCCCGGAAAGGCGCTTTCCGCGAAGTTGCGGGGCGGCGGGCTGCTTATAATCAAGCAGGAGGAGAGACATGCCCATTTCCGTGGAAGTGAAAAACGGCCAGCTTCATATTCGCGACGGCGAAAAGCTCTATCGCCTGAACCCTGAAAGCGTCGGCATGCAGATCAAGCTGACCGCGCAGAACGGCGTCGAGCAGGCGGACGTGCAGGCCGAACTGGAAGCCATTCATACGCGGCTTGATGCCGTAGACGCCCTTGCCAAGCGCACGAGCTGGCGCGGCTCGGTCAATGCCGAGGACGACATTCCGACCACCTATGAAGCCGGGGATCGCTGGGTGGTGGCCACGCCGGGCGTCTACAAAGGACAGACGCTGGAAGCGGGTGAAATCATTGTGGCCATTGTCAGCCGTCAGGGCAGCGACAACGACAACAGCGACTTCACCTTCGCGCAATACAACCTGAACGGCGCCGTAACCGGCCCGGAAGCCGCCGTTGACGGCAACATTGTCAGCTTTGACCAGACGACCGGCAAGGTGGTGAAGGATTCCGGCCTGAAGACGGCCGATGTTCAGGCCGCCGTGGACTCCAGCAAAAAGGTCTGGAACAAGACCGCAGCCGCCGTGCCGGATACCATGCCGGAAGACTTGCATAATGGCGGTCTGTTGATTGTGGACGCCGGTTTCGGCGGGTAATCCGCCGGGAAACAGCACGGACGAGGGGCGCGGGAGGGCTCGCGCTCCTCAGGGGAGGCGTTAGCGTGAAAATAATCTACCTGAACTCCAACGGAAAGCCGGAGCGGCTCGGCATTCTGCCGGATTCCCTCCCCGACGCGGGAGCCGCCGACGAAATGCACTCCCCCGCCGGAACACGCTCCCAGACCATTCCGGCGGGCACGCCCTGGAAAACGCCGGTCTATGTGGCGGGAGCGCACAGGCTTGAAGTCTTCCTTGACGGTCTGGCCTGCGTTGCCGGCGATGTCGGGACCGCCCAGTACAGCGAGGCGGGCGCGCCCGGAGAACCGTCCGACAGCATCTCCTTTCACTTTGACGTCACGCCGGAAAGCGACGTGCTGTTCCGACTGAAATAGCTGAACCAGAGGAAAACATCATGTTTCCCAAACTGCTGCAACGACTTTTTGCCAACGAGGGCGCCGGGCCCAAATTGCGCGCCGATATTCTGCCGCTGGACAACAAGACGCTGACCGTCAACGGAGAAGAAAGCGCTGTCGCGGTGCAGATGTCCGATGCCGTCAACAGCGCCGTCAGCACCACGGCGGCCTCGTCCAAAGCCGTGAAGACCGCCTATGACAAGGCCAACAGCGCGGCAACGGCGGCGAACGCCGCGCAGAGCGCGGCCACTGCCGCAAAAACGGCCGCCGACACCGCGCAGGATACGGCCGACGCCGCAAAGACGGCGGCAGCCGCGGCGCAGACAAAGGCCAACAGCGCCTATACCGAGGCCACGAAGGCCGCAAGCACGAGCGCCGCCGGGCGCGTGCAGCTGTCCGACGCCGTCAACAGCGCCGTCAGCACCACGGCGGCCACGTCCAAAGCCGTTAAGACAGCCTACGACAAGGCCAGCGGCGCGGCAACGGCGGCCGCCGCCGCGCAGGCGGACGCTGATACCGCGCAGAGCACAGCCACGGCCGCCAAGTCAGCGGCCGCCACGGCGCAGACAAAGGCCAACAACGCCTATACCGAGGCCACAAAGGCCGCCAGCACAAGCGCCGCCGGGCGCGTGCAGCTGTCCGACGCCGTCAACAGCACGGCAAGCACGACGGCGGCCACATCCAACGCGGCCAAGACGGCCTACGACAAATCGGTTGCGGCGACGTTTCCCAAGGGCACAAAATTGCTGTTCCATCAGGCGGCCGCCCCCACGGGCTGGACAAAGCAGACGACCGTCAACGACGCGGCCCTGCGCGTGGTGTCCGGCACGACCGGCGGCGGCACGGGCGGGAGCCTGGCGTTCAGTTCGCTGTTTGCCGCGGGAAAGGCCGTGACGCTCTCCGGCAATGTGGGCGCGACAACGCTGACCGTGAGTCAGTCCGCGCTTCATCAGCATGCCACGTGCCAGGGGAAGCCCTTTGGTTCCAGTGAAGGATTCCCAACCGGAGAAAACCCAAGTCCTAATAAAAAAGGGCTTGGAGGAACCTGGTATGGGGCCGAAGAAGTTATTTACACATGGGCGTCTTCTGATGCTGGCGGCTCCCAGTCGCATACGCATACCCTTTCCGGCAAGGCGACCATCGACCTGAACGTCAAATACACCGACGTCATCATCTGCGCCAAGGCCTGACAGGAGCGCGTCGCATGAACTGTCCTTTCCGCAATTTTGAGGAATGTCCCGAACACAACAAAAAAGGCGGCTGCGCCTTCTGGCTGTCCTACGCGGCGAACCGGCCGAACGTCGAGGCGCGGGTCGAGGGCTGCGCCGTGACGCTCGCCCCGATGCTGCTCCTCGAAAACGCCAACAATCTTGGGGCTGTCGCCGGGGAAATCAGCAAGGTCGGCGCGGAAGTGAGCGCCGGACGTTGCGAATCCGTCAAAAACGGCGAAGCGACGCGGATGCAGCTTCTTTCTCTGGCGTCCGGGCAGCGCCGGCTCG
>CAMBWG010000335.1 GCA_945871415.1 uncultured Desulfovibrio sp. | reverse complement strand
TCCGCGAAACGACAGGCCGTATGGTTTGAAACGCAACGCGTTTCAAACTGAAAATACTCTGATGGAGACGCCGCCGTGGATCAATCTGAACTCCATGCCGTAGAGGCCCACTGCACCCAGGAGGCCATGCCGCGCTGCCGCGCCGTCTGCCCCCTGCAAATGGATGTGCGCGCCTTCATGGAACATCTTGCCGCAGGCAGGGCGCGCGACGCCCGCAAGCTGCTGGAACGTCATCTGCCGCTGCCGGCCATTCTGATCGCCGTGTGCGATCATCCCTGTGAAAACGCCTGTCTGCGTCGCGATCTGGGCGGCGCGCTGGCCGTCGGCGCTCTGGAGCGCCATGTTCTTGCAACGACGCCCCCGCAGACGCGCCTCATACCGCGCCCCCCGAGGCAGCAGCGACTGGCCGTTCTCGGCGCGGGGCTGGCCGGACTTGTGGTTGCCTGGGAGCTTTCCCGCAAGGGCTTTCCCGTGGATGTGCTGCATGAGGGTGACGCGCGCGACGCCCTGCGCCGTTCCTATCCCGATATCCCCGAAACGGCCCTTGACGCGGAATGGGACGACTTCGGCAAAACGCCCGTCACCTTCCTGCCGTCGATATACGACGCAACGCTGCTCGGCCGTCTGCGGCAGGAATACGCCGCCGTTTTCGTGGACATGGACGCCGCGGCAATGCTGCTGCCCCTGCAACGGGACGATGTGGACGCCGCCACCCTGCATGTGGAAGGCAATGTCTGCTGCGGCGGCTGGACGGACGAAACGCCCACGGGCGCGCGTCTTGCCTCGGCGTCCCGACAGGCCGGCGAAGGCCGCACCGCAGCCATCACCCTGTTCCGTCTCATGACCGGCGCGTCGCTGGCCGCGTCGCGGGAACAGGAAAATGATCGCCGCGTGCTGCATACGCCGCTGGACGGCGTAGGCTCCGTTGCCCGCGTCCTGCCCGCCGCGGCGGCATACGACGCGGACGAGGCCGCCCGCGAAGCGGGGCGCTGTCTCCGCTGCGAATGTCTGCAATGCGTGCGCGAATGCGCCTTTCTGGAGCGGCACAGGGAATTTCCACGCACCTATGCCCGAAAAATCTACAATAACGCCGCCATCGTCAAAGGAACACACACCGCCAACGCCCTTGCGCTGGGCTGCGCGCTTTGCGGTCAGTGCACGGAAATCTGCCCCGAAGGCTTTTCCATGGCCGATCTCTGCCTGCATGCCCGGCAGGATATGGTCGAACGCGGCTATATGCCGCAATCGGCCCACGAATTCGCCCTTGAAGACATGGCGCAGGCTTCCGGGCCGGAAAGCGCCGTCAGCCGCCCCGATCCCGCAACCGGACGCTGCGCGCGCCTCTTCTTCCCCGGCTGTCAGCTTGCGGCGGCGCGCGGTCCGCAGGTTCTGAACGTCTGGCGCTTTCTGCGCGAACGCCTCGACGGCGGCACGGGCATCATGCTTTCCTGCTGCGGTGTTCCCGCCTTCTGGGCGGGCAATACGGCCCTTTTTGACGAGCATGCCGCACGGTTGCGCGCCGACTGGGAGTCCCTCGGCAAACCGGAGCTGATCGTGGCCTGCGCCTCCTGTCTGGACGCGCTGGCCCGGGCCCTGCCGAACGCCCGGCTCCGCTCTCTCTGGGAATATCTGGATGATCTGCTGCCCGAAGCCGCGCCCGCCAATGACGCGTCCGTTGTCAGCATTCAGGACCCCTGCGGCGCGCGACATCAGGAAGGCTGGCGTGCCGCCGTGCGTTCTCTGGTCCGCAAATGCGGTCTGCGCGGCGAAGATCCGCGTCGCAGCGGCACGGAAACAGCCTGTTGCGGCTATGGCGGCCTTGTCTGGAATGCCCAGCCGGACATGGCCGATGCCTTGGCCGCACGCCGGGCTTCCGATTTGCCGCACACGGCCCTCTGCTCCTGCATCATGTGCCGGGATCGGCTGGCGCGTCAGGGCAAGGAAAGTCTGCACCTTCTGGATCTGCTGCCCATGACGGCCGAGACATCCGCCGCCGGAGCCGCCTCGCGCGCGCCCGTGGCCGGACTTTCGGCCCGCCGGGCCGGGCGCGTGGCCCTGCGTCGGGCAGTGCTGGCGGAATACGGCGAAACTCCACCCCCGCCGGAGGCGACCGCGCTCCCTCTGCTCATTGCCGACGAGGTGCTTGCCCGCATGGAGGATCGCTTCATCCTGCGTCAGGACGTGCAGGAAGCCGTCGAGGGCATCGAGCGTACCGGACAAAAGTTTCTGGAAAAGGAAAGCGGGCATTTTGTCGGTTCCTGGCGGCCCCGGCACGTCACCTTCTGGGTGGAGTACGCCCTTTCCGACAGGGGCTGCGTCATTTACGACGCCTGGTGTCACCGGATGTGGCTTCCCGGGGCCATGCAGCCCGGCAAGGAGATCTGACCATGAGCATGGAACCCAATTACGGCCCCGATGCCGGAGACTGGTTTTGCGCCCGCTGCGGCGAAAGGCTGGAACAACGCAAGGTGCAGGCCTTCTACATGAACAGCGCCTTTGACGTCCTGCTGCCCCGCTGCCCGTCCTGCGGTCTGACGCTGGTGCCCAAATCGCTGGCCGAAGGCAAAATGGCGGAAGTGGAGGCCCTGCTGGAAGACAAATAGATGGAAGCGCCTCTTTACGCGCAGCCGGGCTTCCGGCAAATCGCCGGGGATGCCTGGCGTCCCGGCGGCCTGTCCGTCACCCGGCGTGGTCTTGCCCTGTGCGCCTTTCCTCCGGGGGCGCGGCTGCTGGACATCGGCTGCGGCGCGGGAGCTACGCTGCGTCTTCTGCGCGCGCTCGGCTATCGTGCCGTCGGCTGCGACAGACAGCCGGACCCAGCCGCGGCGGGCCTGCCGCTTTTGTGCTGCACCGCGCTCGCACTGCCCCTGCGCAGCGGCATTCTTGACGGTTTGCTCTGCGAATGCGTGCTGTCCCTCCTGCCGGACAGCAAAGCCGCGCTGCGGGAAATGGCCCGCGTGCTCCGTCCCGCAGGACGGCTGCTGTTGAGCGATCTCTTTCTCACAGGGGATGCGCCGCCTCCCCTGCCGGGCCCGGCGTCGCGCTCCTGTCTGCGCGGCGCGCGCCCTCTGCCCGATCTGCTCCGGCAGTTCCGACAGGCGGGGCTGCGTCTGCTGCACAGCGAGGATCACTCCGCGTGTCTGCACGTCCTTGCGGCCCGTCTCCTCTGGAACGGCGGCACGCGGACGGACCTGGCCGCGCTGGCCGGAACAAAGTGCTCCTGTGCGCCCCGCCGCTACGGCTACGGGCTCTGGATTCTGGAAAAAGATTCTTAAAAATTCTTGGGGGGGGGGGGGAACCCTTTAGCTGGCGCGTAAAGGGTTCCCCTTCCCCCTCAAACTCCCCCATCCCTTCCCA
>CAMBWG010000334.1 GCA_945871415.1 uncultured Desulfovibrio sp. | reverse complement strand
AATATACTTGAGATTGTAGGCAATGCCGCGCCGCTTCATGTAGTCGGCAATGGCCCCCCGCAGCAGATCGGCCACATCGCCGAGAACGGCGTTTCCGGAAGCGTCGGTGGCGTTGCTGCGATGCTCCATAAGATGCTGCCCCGCGCCTTCGGCCACGACTATCACGGCATGTCCGCGGGACTTCAGACGCTGTTCCAGCGCCGGAAGCAGCCCGGAATCTCCTTCCAGTTCAAAGGGGGCTTCCGGCACAAGGGTGAAGTTGACCTGCTTGAGCGCCAGCGTGGCCTGCGCCGCAATAAAACCGGACTCCCGCCCCATCAGTTTGACAAGACCGATGCCGTTGGGCATGCCGCTGGCCTCGGTGTGCGCGCATTCAATGGCCTCGGTGGCCTTGCCGACGGCGGTGTCGAAGCCGAAGGACTGGGGAATGAAGTTGATGTCGTTGTCAATGGTCTTGGGAATGCCGATAACGCCGATGCGCAGGCCGCGATTACGGATTTCCCGGCTGATGGACAGCGCCGCCTTCATGGAGCCGTCGCCGCCGATGACGAAAAGCACGCTGATATTGCTGCGTTCGAGACTGTCCACAATTTCCTCGGCCGATTGCGGCCCGCGCGAAGAACCGAGGATCGTGCCGCCGAAACGGTGAATATCCGTCACATTGGCCGGCGTCAGCTCCATAGGCAGATGCCCGTAACGCTGAATGAAGCCTTCCAGCCCGTAGCGAATGCCCATGACGGCCGGAACATTGTAGGCATGGTAGGCTTCCATGACTATGGCGCGGATAACGTCGTTAAGACCGGGGCAGAGCCCGCCGCACGTTACAATGGCGCACTTGGCCCGGGTAGGATCAAAATACAGATGCTGCCGCGGCCCCGCCGCCTCCAGCTCCACAATGCCGCCGGGCGCGTCTTCGCTGACTTCCGCATCCAGATACAGCGGAATGATGGGATTATCGTCCGCCCAGGTGCGATAGGGCAGATGCGACGGAATCTTCTGCGGCCCCAGAATGGAAATGCTTGTGTCCAGCGTTGCTGTGCTCATTGACAGTTCCCCCGTTTTCAACTGTGCGCTGCCCGCAATTCTCCGGCATCGCCTTTGTCGCCGGGTGCCCGGGCAGGCTTCCTCACCTTGGTACACGTTACCAGTTGTTTTGGGGGGAAGGGAAAACCCTCATCTCTGCTGTCGATGCCCGTAGCTTCCTTCGTCGCAACGGGCACGGCCCGCGGCCGCCATCCGGTCGCTGCCGGCGCGAGAGGGCCCAGCCTTTCCGCAGGAAAGGCGTTCTTGTAATCCTTCCCCCCAGGCCCCCCATCCCTTCCCCAGCGCGCTTTTTCAGATCCGCACGAGTATATGGCAAATGTTTATCAAAGGCATGCGAGGCTGATATCTTCTATTTATGTAAAATAGCTTGTAAAAAGCGTGTTACCGAGCCCTAATGCGCGGCGGGCAGAGCCGACATGGCCCTGATGGCCAGGGCCAGAAAGACATCCAGTTCCAGCCCGGCCTGCGTGCATTCCCTGATGGTCTCCCGGTTGACGCTGGCGGCAAAGGCCTTGTCCTTCATCTTTTTCTTGATGCTTTTGGGCTCCATGCCGTCATAGCCCGTGGGACGCAGCAGGGCGGCCGCGGCAATGATGCCGGTGACGGTTTCGCCGCAGCGCAGAGCATAATCGAAACGGGACTGCGGCTGCCGTCCCGTATATTCGCCGTTATGAGCCTCAATGGCGGCACATGCCTCGTCGGGCAGCTTCCCGGCCAGAAGAGCGGCCCCGTCCCTGCCGTGCCGCTCGGGCGTCTGCTCCGTCGCGGGATAGTCCACGTCGTGCAGCAGGCCGGTCAGGCCCCAAAGCTCCGCATCCTCGCCAAAATGTTCGGCCAGCGCCTTCATAACGGCTTCCGAAGCCAGGGAGTGCTGCAACAGACTGCCCTGAACGCCGTGCTCCGCCAGCAATGCCAATGCCTCGTCTCGGGAAATCATGATTCATCCTTTTGTCGTAGTGGAAAAGGGAAACGGCGGCCATCCATGACCGTTATCAGGGTAGGGCAGAGCGCCGAGGAAGGCAAGCCGGGAAGGCTCCGACATTGACAGCAGCGACGATATGTCCAAAGATAGAAGTTCCCTGTGCGCACGGAACAAAAAAACGCCCGGCCATGCAACCTGCGGGCCGCGGCCTCCCGAATGCTTTCCGACGCCGACAACGTCTTTCCTGCCGCCCCGGCGGCGCTCGCATATACCATGCCCATATACGGTCTTCGCTTTCACTCCCTCGACCAGACAAGCTACTATCTCGGCCCCGAACATCTGCAACGCGGCGATATGGTCTTTGCCCCTCTCGAACAGGGGGAAGCCCTGGGCGAAGTCGTCTGCGTCTGTCCCGCGCCGCCTCCCGGCATCTCGGAAGACGAGCTGCCCGTCATCATTCGCGGCACAACGGACGAAGACAGGGCCCAGCTCCAGGCCAACAAGGAAATATCGCGCGAAGCCGCCGAATTCTGCCGGCGCTGCATCCGCAACCGCCATCTGGATATGAAGCTGGTGGATGTCGAGGTCTTTTTTGACCGCAGCAAATTCATCTTTTATTTCACGGCCCCGGCCCGCATCGACTTCCGCGAGCTCGTCAAGGATCTTGTGCATCAGTACCGGGCCCGCATTGAATTGCGCCAGATTGGCGTGCGCCACGAGACGCAGATGATCGGCGCCGTGGGCAACTGCGGCATGGTCTGCTGCTGCCGCCGCTATCTGCGCAAGTTCGCTCCCGTCACCATCCGTATGGCCAAGGAGCAGAACCTTTTTCTCAATCCCGCCAAAATTTCCGGCATCTGCGGCCGCCTGCTCTGCTGCCTTTCCTACGAGCAGGAAAACTACGATCAGTTTCATCGCTCCTGCCCGCGTCTGGGCAAGAAATACCAGACCAAGAAGGGCAGCATGAAGGTACTTCGCGCCAACATGTTCCGCAACAGTATTTCCGTCATTACGGAAAACAACGAAGAAATGGAGCTTACGCTCGACGAATGGCAGGCGCTGGAGTCCTACCGGCCCGAAGGGCCGAAGCAGGCAACGGCCAAGGCGGCTCCCAAACCCCAGACGGGCGACGGGCTGCTGGTCGTCTCCGTAACGCCGGACAGCGTCGATGATCCGGCCCTGTTTGCCGACATGCTGCCCGCCGAAGCGGAAAAGGAAACAGCTCCGCCACCGCCGCCGGAAGAGGGCCAGAACCGCAGCAAGCGCAAGCGCAAACGCAAGCCGCGTCAGGAGGGAGAAAACCGGAGCGAAGCTCCGGCAGCGTCCCCCACCGCCGATACGACGGACTAGGGCTGATACTAAATCATTATTCTGGGGGTGAAGGAAACCCCCTTGGCTGGCGCGCA
>CAMBWG010000333.1 GCA_945871415.1 uncultured Desulfovibrio sp. | reverse complement strand
TCTGATTGTCGGCGGTTTGAAAAATCCGCATCTGGAAGATGCCGCCATCGCCCGCATCCATTGTCCTGGAATGCTCATTCTTGCCGTAAAAATCACTGCCGGTAGGATGAAAACCGGCGTCGGCAAGCCGTTCACGGAAGGTTTCACCATCCAGCGCCGCCACTGGTGCGGCAGCTTCGGCAGGCTGCGCTTCCTTGAGGCCGCGCCGTGCCGCATCCTCGCGGGCGGCGGACAGGCCCTCTTCCAGTGACGCGAACAGCCGCAACTTCACCCCTTGCGGCACAGTCGTCGTACTGTGCCATTTCCCATCATCGTAGAGACTGCCCGCCAAGGAGCCGACGTGGCTGTTGAAATAGGTACGGCGCAGGACATACCCATTTTTTAGCGTGTAGCCGTTGTGCTGGTTGGAGACAGTGTATTCCGTTCGTCCCTCGCCTTCGCCGTATTTGAGTGTATGGAACTCTTTTTCTGGCGGCGCGGCGACAATACCGTCTTCCTTGCCGCGTTTTTCCTTCGGCGGCGCTTCCATGACTGTCTGCTGTTCATCGGTCAGAGATGTTTTCGGCGTCCAGGTGGAAACGTAACTGGCGTCGTCCTGCATCCGCTGCAATTCCCTGATAACCGCGCCGTGGTTCTCCCGTGCCAGCGCCAGTTCCTCCTGTTGGGGAAATTCCTTGCCTAGAGCGGCGTTGACGGTTTCCAGTTCGGCGCGTTCCTGCCTTGCATTTTCCCGCTGCGCTTCCACAGCATCGTCCAGCCCCTTGGCCAGAAAGTTGTCGATGCGCTGGAACAAACCGGCCAGGCTGAATTTTTCTTCAAAGTCATAGAACAGGTTTCCCGGCCTGAATTCCCGTTCCCCCGTCCCCAGGAGAGAAAGCTGAAAACCGTCCTTGCCGCTCATGCGCGTTACCGCGCGTTCGACATAGACATCGAAGCCACGATAGGAGCCGAACAGGACTTTGGCGCTGGAGTCACGGGTGACTTCTTTCACGCCGCCGAGCAGGCGGTCTTTTATCTTTTCGCTGTCTTTGGATGTAAAGGTCTTGCCGTCAGACTTCAGCTCCACCAGGATTTTTTCTTTCCCTTTTTCCGTGATCGTGCGGGTATGGGCATCCCTGCGACGGATGTTTTCCGCATAGAGGGATTCTTCTTTGGCCAGCCGGGAGTCCGTGGAGTTGAGCCATTTCAGGCGGTCGCGCATCCGGTGCTGGCCGCGCTGATGCTGCGAATAAAGGGCTTCCAGCTTGCGCAGATCGGCGGCAAGCTGCACCTGCATGAGGATGAGCGGATTGCCCGAAGCCGCTGCTTTCATTTCCGCCGCATTGGCGGCTTCCGAGGCCACATCGTCAATGACACGCTGAAGCAGATCGCCCTTGCGAAACTGTTCAATGGCGGCTGACTTGTACTCAATGGTCTGCCACATCCGCGCGTCGTAAGTCATCTTTGTCGCATAATTGAAGATTTTTACTGTAAAAGTATCAGGATTGCGTTCATAGAACATATTTCCCTGACGGATAATGCGTCCATTCCGCTGTTCCAAGTCCGAAGGCCGCCACGGCGCATCAAGATGGTGCGCGGCTACAAGTCTTTTTTGGACGTTCATGCCAGCGCCCATCTTGGCGGTGGAACCGAGCAGAATGCGGACACGCCCGGCGTTCATATCACTGAACAGCTTTGCCTTTCGTATATCCGTGTTGGAGTCGTGAATGAAAGCGATTTCGTCAGCGGGAATGCCTTTCGCCATGAGCTTTTGCTTCATGTCGTCATACACGGAAAACTTGCCGGACGACATGGCAATGACCTCATCCATATTGACGACACCGGCAAGAGCATCGTCTTCATCTTCTTCAGTCGTGTTCTCCTGTTCCGGGGTTTCGTGGACAAGCGTGCCGTCCACATCAATAAATGCCTCGGATTCCAAATCCCGCCGTTCTGCCTGAGCGGATGCCGGGGGCTTTCCGCCCTTGGGCGTGGACAAGTCACAGAAGACAAGCTGCGTGCCCTTGTCCGCAGCGGTATCGCGCCAGATTTCGTGGATACGTTCGACGGCGGCGTTGATTTTGGAACCGGAATAATCGTCCGCTTCCGGGGCAATCAGCCGGAAATCCAACCCGGCCTTGCGGGCGTCATTGGTGACTTTGAGCGGATTATCTATGCGCGGGTCCGGGGGCAGATGCTCCATGCGATGGATAATTTTCTGCATGTACTCGGCCTGAGCCGGGGAACGTTCCACTACGTCATTGTAAGGCTTGCCGCCTTCAACCGGAGGCGTCAGCGGGCGCTCTCCGGCCTGCTTTGCCTGTGCGTCAAGGTCAGCTTTTGTCACCACATCGGCAAATGTTCGGTACATGGAGAGCAATTCCGGTACGTTTTGGAACTTTGCAAACCTGCTTTTCAGCTTGTAGTTTACGCCAGTTGCATCAAGTTCCCAGGAGTTCGTAATCTTCCCGAACGTGGAAGCCCAGGCATCAAAGTGTTCAATCTCCTTGTTTTTTAGTTCATCATACTGCATATAGCGTTGCAGGGTATAAACTTCCGCAATGGTATTGCTGATGGGTGTACCGGTCATGAAGTACACGCCGCGCCCTTCATGCTGGCGTTGCAGGTAGCGGCATTTGATAAAGAGATCGAGGGCTTTGGCGGAACCGCTGATATTCCCCAGACCGGACACGTTCATGGTGGTCTGGAAGGCCAGATTCTTGAACTCGTGGGACTCGTCGATGAACAGGGCGTCCACGCCCAAATCCGCGAAGTCCACGGCCCGGTCTTTTTGCCCGGTTCCGGCAAGCAGGGCCTGATAGCGTTCCTCCATCTTTTCTCGCTGCTTCTCCAACTGCTTGACCGTGGCCCGTCCGCCCTCCGCAGCCTTTGAAGCTTCGATGGCCTCAATCACCGCGTCGATTTGCTCCTTGAGGATTTCCTCCTGCACGTCGCGGGGCATGTCGATTTTTTTGAAGGAACTGTGCGCCACAATGACGGCATCCCAATCGCCGGTGGCGATACGCCCGAACAGCCTTTCCCGGTTGGCCTTGGTAAAGTCATTCTTGTCCGCCACCAGAATGTTCGCATCGGGATAGAGCTTGTAGAACTCATCTTTCCACTGGTATAACAAATGGTTAGGTACAACAATCATGGGCTTGGAAAGAAAGCCCATACGCTTGGATTCCATAACCGTGGCGACGCAGGCCAGTGTCTTTCCCGCGCCCACCACATGGTCGAACAGGCATGTTCCCTCCTGAATGGCCCTCCAGACGGCATTCTTTTGATGCGGGCGCAGTTTGACGGCTTCGGACGCGCCTACCAGTTCAAGGTGGGAACCGTCATAAGTCGGGGGGACGTTCGTGTTGAATCGGTCGTTGTAGAGTCTGGTCAGCATGTCGCGCCGTT